>NZ_JBEZKA010000009.1:53933-276837 GCF_040651435.1 Streptomyces sp. NPDC048479 | reverse complement strand
GCGGCGTACTCCTCACGGATCGACATCAGACCGGGCATCTCATGCTCGGCAAGAGTGATCTCCTTGCGGCCGAAGGCGGCGAGGGAAAGGTCGGCGACCTTGAAGTCCTGGTCAGTGGCGACAGTCGACATGCGAGCTGCTCCTCGTGGTGTGGGTCGAGGGTGGGTACGGCTGGCTCTGCGGCGGCCATGGGCATACGAATGCCCGGGCGCCCGCAGTGCAGTCCGTCGGAGGCCCTCTCTCCCTCGGCCGGTCCGTGGAACGGAACCGCCCGACCGCCATCAGCAGCGACGTCTGACTCTGGTCACGAATCTACACCGATCGGCCGAGTGGGCCCCAGCCCGCCCGGGCTGGGATCCAGCCACATCCGAGGTCCGTCGCCCCTAACTGGCAGCGTCCTCCGGCTTTCGCCGTCGCGCTCGTGTGTTGCACGATGCCTCGTGGATCGGGAACCACTGCACGATCTGCGCACCGAAGCGTAAGGAGAACCACGTGACCAGTCCGGCAAGTGGGCAGCGAAAGTTGAAGCTGCTCGCGGTGACCGCCTGTCCGACCGGCATCGCCCACACCTATATGGCGGCGGAGAAGCTGGTGCAGGCCGCGGAGGCGCTCGGCATCGATATGAAGGTGGAGACCCAAGGCTCCATCGGGGCCGAGAATGTCCTCTCTGACAACGATGTCATAGACGCCGACGGCGTCATCATCGCGGCTGACAAGGACGTGGACCGCAGTCGGTTCGCAGGGAAGAAGGTGCTGGCCGTCGGGGTTGCCGAGGGCATCCACCACCCCGAGCGGCTGATCGAGCAGGTGCAGAACGCTCCCGTGCAGGGGGCGGGCGGCGGGGGCGGGGACGCGGCGCCGCTGAGCAGCGCGGGCGGGAGCGGCAAGGAGCGCAGCGTCGCGTACAAGGCGCTGATGAACGGTGTCTCGTACATGATCCCGTTCGTGGTGGTCGGCGGGCTGCTGATCGCCATCTCGCTGGCGTTGGGGGGCCATGCGACGCCCGAGGGTTACATCATCCCGAAGGACTCCTTCTGGCTGGACGTCAACAACATCGGCGTCGCCGGCTTCACGCTGATGATCCCGATCCTCTCCGGCTACATCGCGTACGCCATCGGGGACCGGCCCGCACTGGTGCCGGGCATGATCGGCGGATGGATTGCCGCGCACGGCGAGCTCTACGGTTCGCCGAAGGCCGGCGCGGGCTTCATCGGTGCGATCGTCACCGGCTTCCTGGCCGGCTATCTGGTGTTGTGGATCAAGAAGGTCAAGGTCCCGAAGTTCGTCCGGCCGATCATGCCGATCATCGTGATCCCGATCGTCGCGACCTCCGTGCTGGGGCTCTTGTTCATCAACGTCATCGGCAAGCCGATCTCGTGGGTCTTCACGCATCTCACCGACTGGCTCAGCGGGATGACCGGGACCAGTGCGATTCTGCTGGGCGCAATTCTGGGGCTCATGATCGCGTTCGACATGGGCGGGCCGGTCAACAAGACCGCGTTCCTCTTCGGCGCCGGGCTGATCGCCACCGACAACCAGACCGTCATGGGTATGTGCGCCGCCGCGATTCCGGTCATGCCGCTCGGGCAGGGGCTCGCCACGCTGATCCGGCGGCGGCTCTATTCGGAGCAGGAGCGGGAGACCGGTATGGCCGCGCTCTTCATGGGGATGTTCGGGATTTCGGAGGGCGCGATTCCGTTCGCGGCGGCCAGGCCGGCCCAGGTCATTCCGGCGAACATGCTCGGTGGTGCGGTGGCCGGTGCGATCGCGGGTCTGGCCGGCGTGGAGGACGCGGTTCCGCACGGTGGGCCGATCGTGGCCGTGCTCGGTGCGGTCGGAGGGGTGCCGATGTTCTTCCTGGCGGTCGCGATCGGCACCGTCGTCACCGCGATCACCACGAATGCGCTGATCGACGTCAAGGAGCGGAAGACGCGCGGGGCCGGTGCGCCGGCGCCGGTGAGTGTGGGCGTGGATGCGCTGGTGCCCGAGCCGGCCCTTGTCGGGGTCGGTGCCGGGGGCGTACGGACCGAGACCGCGCTCACTTCCCCGCCGCCTGCGGCCGAGCAGCCCGAACCGGCCGAACCGGCAGGACCGGCCGAACCGGCACGACCGGCCGAGGACGACGTGCTGTCCGGATATCTGACTGTGCAGACCGTCAAGGTTCAGCTGTCCGCCGACAGCAAGGAAGACGCCATCCGGGAGATGGCCGCGATGCTCTCCGGCACGGGCAAGGTCGCCGATCCCGTCGCGCTCGTGGCGGCCGCCTTCGCCCGCGAGGACCAGGGCACCACCGGGCTCGGCGAGGAGATCGCCATCCCCCACGCCAAGACCGATGCGGTCACCGCGCCGATCGTCGGGTTCGCGCGGTCGGCGGAGGGCGTGGAGTGGGGTTCGCTCGACGGTACGAAGGCCAAGCTGATCTTCATGATCACGGTGCCGGAGGCGGCCGCCGGCGATGAGCACCTGCGGATCCTGGCGCTGCTGTCGCGCAAGCTCATGGACTCCGGTTTCCGGGAGCGGCTGATGGGCGCGTCCGACGAGGCGGCGATCCTCGACGTGCTGCGCGAGATCCAGTAGCCCGTAGGGAACACGAGGGGGCCCCGCGCGAACGCTTGCGCGGGGCCCTTGTCGACGAGAGCGGGGCCCTTGTCGACGAGAAGGCCCCGCTGCCTGCCGGCATCGGGGCCTTCTCGTGGTGGTGCGAGCGGCGACGCGAGATCAGTGGGAGGTCTCCGGGCTCGGGCCGCCCGGGGCCTTCGCCGGGTTGACGCCCGCCGCGGCCGCCGACTCGCTGTAGATGTCCGGCTCCAGGTAGATCACGCGGGCGATCGGGACAGCGTTACGGATGCGGTCCTCGGCTGCGTTGATCGCGTCCGCGACCTCGGAGGCCGTGTCGTCGTGCTTGACCGCGATCTTCGCTGCGACCAGCAGTTCCTCCGGGCCGAGGTGGAGCGTACGCATGTGGATGATGCCGGTGACCACATCACCGTCCACGAGGGCCGCCTTGATCTTCTCGACATCGTCCGTGCCGGCCGCCTCGCCCAGCAGCAGGGACTTCGTCTCGGCCGCCAGGACCAGCGCGATCAGAATGAGCAGGACGCCGATGCAGAGGGTGCCGATGCCGTCCCAGACGCCGTCGCCCGTGCCCAGGGCCAGGCCCACACCGATGAGCGCCAGGACCAGACCGACCAGCGCGCCCAGGTCCTCCAGGAGGACGACCGGAAGCTCCGGGGCCTTGGCGCGGCGGACGAACTCCGTCCACGAGAGCTTGCCGCGTGTCTCGTTGGACTCCTTGATCGCGGTACGGAAGGAGAAGGACTCGGCGATGATCGCGAAGACCAGGACGCCGACCGGCCAGTACCAGGCCTCGATCTCGTGCGGGTGCTTGATCTTCTCGTAGCCCTCGTAGATCGCGAACATGCCGCCGACCGAGAAGAGAACGATGGAGACGAGGAAGGCGTAGATGTATCGCTCACGGCCGTAGCCGAAGGGGTGCTGCGGGGTCGCCTCGCGCTTGGCCTTCTTGCCGCCGAGCAGCAGCAGCCCCTGGTTTCCGGAGTCCGCGAGCGAGTGGACGCTCTCCGCGAGCATCGACGACGAGCCGCTGAAGAGGAACGCAACGAACTTCGCTACCGCGATTGCGATGTTGGCGCCCAGTGCCGCCACGATCGCCTTTGTTCCGCCTGACGCGCTCATGTGTGCCGGATGTCCCTTCGTACCTACGTCGGTCGCCACCCGGGCTTTGCCCGGTCTTTGCCGTGCGCCATTGTTGCAGCCCTCGAAGATGGCGCCGCGTCAGGCCACCACAGTGGCTCGGAAGACGGTGCCGGAACCGGATCCTGTGCCCGAGATCTCCGTCTTGTCCCCCGCCGGGACGAAGGCCGACTCGCCAGGGGCGAGGGTCAGCTCACCGGCCGTCGCACTTCCCGCGGGCACGCTGTCCACCGTCACGCTGCCCGCCGTGCAGAGCAGGATCTGCGGGGTGGGAGCGGTGAGATCGCGGGACTGTGCGCCGGGAGCCAGCGTGTAGCGGGAGAGGCGGAACTCGTGGATCGGGGTTTCGTAGACCTCCTCGCCCGAGGGCGCGGCCTCCGGGCGCAGAACGCCCGGGTCGGTCGCCTCGAAGCGGACGATGCGCAGCAGTTCGGGAACGTCCACATGCTTGGGGGTCAGTCCGCAGCGCAGCACATTGTCGGAGTTGGCCATGATCTCGACACTGAGGCCGTTGAGATACGCGTGCGGGACGCCGGCACCGAGGAACAGCGCCTCGCCGGGCTGCAGTTGGACGTAGTTGAGCAGCATGGCGGCGATCACGCCCGGGTCGCCGGGGAATTGGTGCGCAATCGCGGCGTACGGGGCGTAGGCGCCGCCGAGGCGTTCCGCGGCGGCCGCCGCTTCGGTGACGGTGGCGGCCATCTCGGCCGGGTCGGCGCTCAGGATGGCGGTCAGTACCTCGCGGAGAGCGGCCTCTTCCGGGTGGGCGTGGAGGAGATCGACGTACGGCTTGAGCGAGTCCACCTCGAGTCCGGCGAGGAGATCGGCGGCCTCGACGGGCGTACGGAATCCGCACAGGCCGTCGAAGGGCGTGAGCGCGCAGATCAGTTCGGGCTTGTGGTTGGCGTCCTTGTAGTTGCGGTGCGGAGCGTCGATCGGGACGCCCGCGCTCTCCTCTGCCACGTAGCCCTCCCTCGCCTGCTCGAGGTTCGGGTGAACCTGGAGGGAGAGAGGAGCGCCGGCCGCGAGGATCTTGAGGAGGAAGGGGAGGCGCGGTCCGAACTTCTCGACGGCCGCGGAGCCGAGTTCGCGTACCGGATCGGCGGCGATGACGTCGGACAGCGGCTGGTCGGTAGTGCTGCGGGTGACGCGGGAGGGCGCTCCCGGGTGGGCGCCCATCCACATCTCGGCCTGTGGCTCGCCGGTGGGGGCGACGCCGAGCAGGTCCGGGATGGCGGTCGTGGAGCCCCAGGCGTAGGGGCGCACGGTGTTGGAGAGGCGATCCATGTTCTTCCTTGAGTTCTCAGTACTCGTGTTCTCAGGTACTCGACAGGTACCCGTGTTCTCAGGCCTGAGGGCGCGAGGCCGTCAGGGCCAGATAGACGGCCGCGAAGTCGGTGACGGCGAGGAGTTCGGCGATCGACTCCAACTCGGTGCCCTCCTCCGGTTCGAGCTCGCTGATCGGGGTGTCGTGGCTGAGCGCCAGTTCGCGGGCGGCGGGCGCGGCGGTGAGGCCGCCGGCGGGCCGGTCGCGCAGAAGTACGACGCGGGCGCGCAGGGCCTGCTGCTCAGCGACACGGTCGCGGAAGAAGTCCTCCGGGTCGGCGCCTGCCGCGAGCGCGCCCGCGAGGAGCACTCCGTGGGCGGGGAGCGCCTCGGGGAGCTCCGCGACCAGGGCGGGCCGGCCGGCCAGCTCGGCCAGTACGGCGGCGAAGCGGCGGCCCGCGGGGGCGGCGCCCGCGCCCTCCGTCCAGATGAGCGGGAGGCTGTCGGCGAGCTCGGCGGCGAGCGTCTTGGCGGGATTGCTGTACGTCGCGATGGCGGGGCCGCACCGTTCGGCGGTGGCGTCGAGGCGGTCGGCCACCTTGGCGAGCGTCTCCGGGGGCGCCTCGAGTACGCCGACGCGGTCGAGAAGCGCGAGGAGCGGAGTGAACAGCGCCCACAGCGCCCCGGGGCTCGCGGCCTGGGTCTCCTCGTACATCTCGTGCGGGGCGGTGGCCATGGGGACAACCAGGCCGTGCGTGCCGTCGACCGCCTCGGAGAGCGGGGAGTGCTGGGGGGCTACGGCGACGACAGTGCTGCCGCGGCGGTACGCCTGCTCGGCGAGGAGGGCGAGGCCGGGTTCGCTGCCGTCGGTGGTCGTGATGAGGAGGAGGTCCACGGAGCCGGCCCAGCCGGGCAGCGCCCAGCGGAGGGCGCCGGCGGCCGGGGCTACGCCGGTGGGGGCGAGCCGGGCGACGGGGGCGGTGGCGCCGGCGAGCGCGCTGACCAGGTCGGCGACGCCGGTGGCGGCGGTGCCGGGGCCCGCGATGAGTACGGACCGGGGGCGGCCCTCGGGCTTGAGCTCGGCGATACCTGCCTCGGCGGCGTGCCTGGCGGCGGTGCGTACACGCGCCCCGGCCTCGGCGGCCCCTCGGAGGAGGCCTCGGCGATCGGCTCGGGCCAGGGCGTCCGGGGCATCGAGGAGCGACTCGTCGAGCATGGGGGTGGGCCTCCGATCGCCGTGCGCGTGCGGGGGGTCTGGTTGTTGTGCGGTGGTGCGGGTGCGGTTGGTGCGGGTGCGGTTGGTGGGGTGCGCGCGTGGTGCGGGTTAAGCCGGGCGGCGTGCCTCGTCGACGAGGAGGACGGGGATGGCGTCCCGCACCGGGTAGGCCAGGCCGCAGTCCTTGCCCGTGCAGATCAGCTCGGGTGTGTCGGCTGCCGTTCGGTCGCTGAGCGGAGCGTGGCAGGCCGGGCAGGCGAGGATCTCCAGGAGGCCGGCTTCGAGCGGCATGTGTGGGGTGTCCCTTCGGGCATGCCGCATGTCGAAGTCGCTTCGAACATGCGGTCGCGGTCATGCGGATTGAGCCACGTCAGCCTACCGCTGGGGGGCGGGGTGCGGCGCGTTCTGGGTGGGCGGGGTACGGGAGCGCGGGTGGGTCGGGGTGCGGGTGGGGTGCGGGGCGTTCCCCTGCCCGCCCCTTCCCGAAACCGGGGCTCCGCCCCGGGCCCCGGGCGTTTCCCCACCCGCCCGCCCATGAGATGTGGGGCTACGGGGTACCCCCCGCGCCCCGGGGCGGCAGCTTCGCGCCGCCGAACGAGGCGCTGCACCCGGGGGTACGGGCGCGCCGCCGAACGAGGCGCTGCACCCGGGGGTACGGGCGCGCCGCCGAACGAGGCGCTGCACCCGGGGCCGGGGGCAGTGACCCATCCCCGGACCCGGCTGGGACTCACTCAGGGTCAGGAAGCACGGACCAGTGTCAGGACCTCGTCCCGCACCTTCGTCATCGTCGCCTCGTCGCGTGCCTCCACATTCAGGCGCAGCAGTGGCTCGGTGTTCGACGGGCGGAGGTTGAACCACCAGTCCGCCGTCGACACCGTCAGGCCGTCCAGTTCGTCGGTCGTCACGTCCTCGCGCGCCCCGAACGCAGCCTTCACCGCCGCCGTACGGCCCGCCTGGTCGTCGACCGTGGAGTTGATCTCGCCCGAGCCCGTGTACCGGTCGTACTGTGCGACCAGCGACGACAGCGGGCCGTCCTGGGAGCCCAGCGCCGCCAGTACATGCAGCGCCGCCAGCATGCCGGTGTCCGCGTTCCAGAAGTCCCGGAAGTAGTAGTGCGCCGAGTGCTCGCCGCCGAAGATCGCTCCAGTACGGGCCATCTCCTCCTTGATGAAGGAGTGACCGACCCGCGTACGGGCCGGAGTGCCGCCGTTCTCGCGGACGACCTCCGGGACCGACCACGACGTGATCAGGTTGTGGATCACCGTGCCGCCGGGGTGCTTGGCCAGCTCACGCGCCGCCACCAGCGCCGTGATCGCCGACGGCGAGATGCCCTCGCCGCGCTCGTCCACGACGAAGCACCTGTCCGCGTCGCCGTCGAAGGCCAGGCCCAGGTCCGCGCCCTCGGACCGCACGCGGGCCTGGAGGTCGACGATGTTCCGCGGGTCCAGCGGGTTCGCCTCGTGGTTGGGGAAAGTGCCGTCCAGCTCGAAGTACATCGGTACGAGCGTGAGGGGCAGGGACCCGAAGACGGTCGGGACGGTGTGGCCGCCCATGCCGTTGCCCGCGTCCACGACCACCTTGAGCGGACGCATCGCCGACAGGTCCACCAGGGACAGCAGATGCGCCGAGTAGTCCGTCAGCGTGTCCAGCTCGGTCACCGTGCCCGGCACCTCGGCCGGGGACGGTGCGCCCTGCCCGGACCAGGACTCGACCAGCGCGCGGATGTCCGCGAGGCCCGTGTCCTGGCCCACCGGTGCGGCGCCCGCCCGGCACATCTTGATGCCGTTGTACTGCGCCGGGTTGTGCGAGGCGGTGAACATCGCGCCCGGCAGACCCAGCTTCCCCGAAGCGAAGTACAGCTGGTCCGTCGAGCACAGGCCGATCAGGGTGACATCCGCGCCCCGGGCCGCGGCCCCGCGCGCGAACGCCCCGGAAAGCCCTGGCGACGACGGCCGCATGTCATGGCCGACGACGATCGCGTCCGCGTCCGTCACCTGGACGAAGGCGGCCCCGAACAGTTCGGCCAGGGCCTCGTCCCACTGATCCGGCACCACCCCGCGGACGTCGTACGCCTTCACGATCTGCGACAGATCAGCAGTCACGGCCCAACCTTCCTGAAGTCTCTGCGGTCACGTCAAACTACCCGCACAAACTAAGGCAGCATCCAGCCCAGTACCGGTGTGCTCTGTGCCGTCACGATCAGGCACATCACCAGGAGCAGTCCCAGGCTCCACGGGAGCACCTTGCGCAGCAGGTCGCCCTCCTTGCCCGCGAGCCCGACCGCGGCGCAGGCGATCGTCAGGTTCTGCGGCGAAATCATCTTGCCGAGGACCCCTCCGGAACTGTTGGCCGCCGCCAACAGCTCGGGCGAGAGCCCCGATTCCCGCGCCGCCGTCACCTGCAGCGCGCCGAAGAGCGCGTTCGCGGAGGTGTCCGAGCCGGAGACCGCGACGCCGAACCAGCCGAGCACCGGGGAGAGGAAGGCAAGTCCCGCGCCCGCCGCGGCCACGAGGTGACCGATGGAGGCGGCCTGTCCGGACAGGTTCATGACGTACGCGAGTGCCAGTACGGAGGTGACCGTGAGGATCGCGTACCGCAGTTCGTGCACGGTCGCCGCCCACTCGCGCAGCGCCTCCCGCCCACGTACGCCCAGGACGAACGCGGTCACCACACCCGCGAGCAGCACCAGCGTCCCGCCGGTGGAGACGAGCGGCATCGTGAAGACATTCGCGCCGACCGGCTTACCCTCCGGACTCGCGACATCGAGGAACGGCCAGTCGAAGACACGGGTCGCTTCTGCCAGCAGCCGTTTGACAGGCGGTATCTGGGCGACGGAGAAGATCGCGACGATGAGTACGTACGGGGCGTAGGCGCGCACCACTTCGCGCCGCGGGTCCTCGTGGTCCAGGTCCTCACTCCGTACGCCTGTGAGCACCGCAGCACGTACCGGTTCCGCGGCCGGCCTGCGCGCGCCCGGCACCGCGACGAGCGCCGCCGCGCCCACCAACGCCGCTCCGATGTCGGCGAGTTGGGCCGAGACATAGTTGGCCGCCGCGAACTGGGCTGCCGCGAAGGCGAATCCGCAGGCGAGCGCGGGCGCCCAGGTCTCCCGCAGACCCCGCCGCCCGTCGACCAGACCGACCAGCACCAGCGGCACGACGAGGGCGAGCAGCGGCGTCTGGCGGCCGACCACCGAGGCGACCGAGTCCAGCGGCAGGCCGGTGACCTGAGCGAGCGTCACCACCGGGGTGCCCATGGCGCCGAACGCGACGGGCGCGGTGTTGGCCACGAGCGAGACGACCGCCGCCTTGACCGGGTCGAAGCCGAGCGCGACGAGCATCACCGAACAGATGGCGACCGGCGCGCCGAAACCGGCGAGTGCTTCGAGCAGCGCACCGAAGCAGAAGGCGATGACGAGGGCCTGGATGCGAGGGTCGTCGGAGAGCCGGCCGAAGGAACGCCGCAGGATGTCGAAGTGCTGGGTACGGACCGTCATCCGGTACACCCACAGGGCGTTGACGACGATCCACATGATGGGGAAGAGGCCGAAGAGCACACCCTGCGCGCCGGCCGAGAGGGTCTGACCGAGGGGCATTCCGTAGGCGAGCCAGGCGACCAGCGCCGCGACGGCGAGGCCGATGAGTCCGGCGCGGTGGGCCTTCATCCGTACGGCTCCGAGCAGCACCATGACGGTGACCAGCGGGAGCGCGGCGACGAGGGCGGACAGGGCGAGCGAGTCGGCGACGGGTTCCAGTTCCTGCACGAACACGACAGACCTACCTCCGAATTCCGCGATGCGGAAAGCGATCTCTCACGGGTGAGGGAATGGTCGTGTCCGCGACAAGTGGAGGTCAATGGTCCGTACAGGATTCCGTACAGGATTCAAGGAATGAACGAGCGGCGGGGCTCGTGGAGCGGGTGGGGCGAAGGCGCTCAGCAGGTGGAGCGGGGGCGCTCAGCAGAAGGGCGCGCTCCAGGGCGCGAGGGCTCAGGAGTCCGGGGAACGCAGCACCCGCAGATGGCCGCGGCGCGCGACCTCCCTCGGGTCCGCCGTCCGGCGGCCGTTCTGCGCGCCGGCCTCGGCAGTCCGTCCCTGCGGGCGGGCTGCCTCCCGTACGGCATTGGCGAGCGCCTCAAGATCGTCGCCGCTGGGGCGGGGCGGGGCGGAGCCGTCGGTGAGCCGCACGACCTCCCAGCCGCGCGGGGCGGTCAGACGCTCACTGTGCTCGGCACACAGGTCGTAGCAGTGGGGCTCGGCATAGGTGGCGAGCGGGCCGAGGACCGCGGTCGAATCGGCATAGACGTACGTCAGTGTCGCGACGGCGGGGCGGCCGCACGCGGTGCGCGAACAGCGACGTACAGGGCTCACGACGTTGGACGGTACCGCACTCTTGAGCGGGCTGCGACGACTCTCCACCAGGTCACCCCACCGTGTCGTGCTGTGATGTCGACCATAGAGGCTCCTCGAGCAACTGCCCTGACCTGCACGGGAGGAGAAGCGCGCCGGCGACACCCGCGGGCGATGCGGTCATGACTCGGGGTAAATAAGGTCAATCACGATGAGAACGGCGATCGTGGAGAGGTATGCAATCGGGCCCAAGCTTGGCCGGAATGCTCAATTAGCGACATGCCCCCTCCCCGCGGCGCGGACCCGATCGCCGCACCCCAGTGAGAGTTACCCTGCGTCAGTGATGGACAGTTCTGTGCCGCCCCGCCCGTCCGAACCGCGGCCGCGTCGCCGCGACCGCCATGGCCGCGGGATGCGCGGGCCGGTCGCGCCGCCCCAGGTACCCCTCGCCGCGAGCCGGGCCGAGTCCTTCCGGGACCTGGTGCAGGACTCGGTGGAGCGGCTGGAGCGACGCTGGCCACAGCTCGCCGACGTCGATTTCCTCGTACTGGACGTGCCGGGCGCGCCGGACGAGTCGGTGCCGCTGGGCAACTCGGCTCCCGCGGAAAAGGAACGGCGGGCTCAGATCGTGGTTTACCGGCGGCCCGTCGAGATCCGGACGAAGAATCGCGACGAGCGCGCACTCCTGGTGCACGAGGTGGTCGTGGAGCAGGTGGCTGAGCTGCTGGGGCTGGCGCCGGAGTCGGTCGACCCGCGATACGGACAGGACTGACCGACGGCAGTCCACTGCTGTCGGTCGTTGCGCTGGTCGATCTCGTCAGTCGTCCAGTACTGACAGGTCCTGCTCCGCCTTCGGCACCGCCACCGTCCCCCGGTCGTCCGGCAGTGTCTGCACCGTGAACATCGGGATGCCGTCCTGCGGCAGCGTGAGCGTGCGCGACGCGTGCACCGGGCCGCCCGACACCGTCTCGACGGTCAGCGCGTACGAGCCCTTGAGGCCGGCCGGGACCGGCGGGGGGACCGCCAGTGTCGTACCGGCCTTGACCGTGTACGTCTTGACGACCTGAGTGCCGCCCTGCGTACCCGCCGAGGCGGTGACCTTGACCTGTGCGCCGGCGTCCGGCGCGGTCAGGGACAGGATCGAGCCCTTGGCGCGGTTGTCGGCCGCGGTCGCCCGCTCCCCCACCGGTGCGGTCGCCGGGATGAAGGCGACCTCCTGCTTGTCACCCTTGCCGCGCACGACGCGCAGCGCCGCCACCACCGGGGTCGCCTGGCTGCTCTGCGCCGGGCTGAGGATCAGTGATCCGGCCTCGCCCTTGGTGACGTCCTGCAGGTCGACGGCCGCGGTCATGCCGGACTTGATGTGCAGCGTCTCGTGTCCGGCCGGGGTGATCCGGCCGGTCGCGCCCGCCAGCTGCACCTTCAGGTCGGCGTCGTCGTCGCCGGGGGCGAAGGCCACCAGCTGGACCGAGGTGGCGTCCGCAGGGATGCCCGGCAGTACCGCGGTGCCCGACGGATCGGCCGAGGCGGCCAGCCAGTCACTGCCCGCCTTGTCGTCGGCTGCCCGCACCACCGCTCCGACGCGGCCCGTGCGGGTGGTGACATGGACGGTCAGATCCGCGGCGGGGTCGGAGGTCAGTGTGGAGAGCAGGACCGGGACGCTGGATCCGGCAGGGACCGGGATGCCCTCGGTCAGTGTGGTCTTGAGGGCGCCGTCCTTGCCGTACAGCTCGATGTCGGCGACGGCCGCCGTCGGGTCCGGGTTGGTGAGGTGGACGTAGTCCTGGCGGTTCTTGGCGATGGAGGCGCCCGGGAACCAGAAGTCGGTGTCGGGTGCGGTGCAGCTGACGCCGAGCACGCCGCGCGAGCCGCCCGCGGTGACCGTGGTGGTCTGCTGGGCGGTCCAGCCGGGGGCGAGGCGGCCGGTGGCGGTGCCGACGAGGGCGGGGGCCTCGCCGCCGGCGGCCTTGGCGGCGACGGGCTTGCCGGGCTCCTTCAGCGCGAGCACCGCCTTGTCGGGCGCCGGCTTCTTCGCGCCCTCCGCCGCGGCGTCCTTCTTGGCGGCCTTCTTGGTGTCCTTCTTGGGCGCGGTGCCGGTGTCGGCCAGGGTGGCGGCGGACGCCTTCAGCTCGGCTGCACCGTCCTTCGCGTCTCCGGCCTTCCCGACCGGGGTGAACGAGGTGTACGCCGTCTCCGCGATCTCGGAGCTGCTCGGCGCCGGGCAGAGCAGGCTGGAGCGTTCGACGGGCAGCCGCGCCGCGGCCCCGGCTTCCGCCGTCGAGCCGCCGCCCGGTGCGGTGAGGGCGGCGAACCCGGTGATCGCGGCGAGTGCGACGGTGGTCGCGATCAGGGAGATGGTAGTGCGCTTCACTCTGACTCGCCTCGCGAAGTGTTGCCGGGATGCTGTTCGGTCTCGCTGCCGTCGGCGTAGGGCTGTCCGCCCTGCCGGTCGTAGCCGTACGGGTCGTACTGGGCCTCCTGGTACTGCCCGTCCCCGTAGTTCGCCGCCTGGTACGGGTCGGCCTGGTACGGCTGCTGCTGGTACTGGTCCGCAGCGCCGTACTGCTCACCGCCGTACTGCTGCCGGCCGTCGTACTGGGCGCCGCCCTGGTACTGCTCGTTGTCGTACGGGGCGGTGTACCCGGTGTCCGCGTAGGACTGCGCGTCCCATTCGCCGTACTGCTGCTGGGGCACCGCCGCGTAGTGCGTCGGCTGCTGCCCGGCCCGCTGTGCGCCGAGTTGGCCGTACGCGTCCGGGTCCGGGTCGGCGTAGGTCTGAACCTGCTCTGCCGTCCCCACCTCCGTCCCCAGCGCCGTGTCCGACTCGGCCTCCGCTTCCGCCTGCGCGCGCAGTCTGCGTGCCCTGCGGCCTTCGCCCTCCACCGGCTGAGCCGGTACGGCGATCTCCTCGTCCGGCAGGTCGTCGTCGATCTCCCGGCGCCGGCCCGGAAGCGCGAGCACCAGCAGCACCAGCGCGAACGCGCCCTGGGCCCAGATCCAGCCCGTGTGGGTGGCGGGATCGTCGTACGTCAGATCCAGCCGACCGCCCTCGGCGGGCAGCTCGAAGCCCTGGGCCCAGCCGTCGGCGGTGGTCTTCGTCAGCACGCGGCCGTCGAGCGTTGCCTGCCAGCCTGCGTCGGCGCGGTCCGCGATGCGCAGCACGCGTCCGGACGCACCGGCCGGGATCCTGGCGTGGGCCTCGACCGGGTCGGCGGCGACGGGCAGGGGGTCGGCCTTGCCGGTGACGATGGTGGCCCGTGCGACCTGGCGGTCGACGCGCCACAGTGCGCTGCCGTCGAGCTGGCTCAGCCGGGTGAGGCCCGGGGTGGCGTCGAGGACGCGGCTGGTCTGGCGCGGTGCTCCGTCGCGTACGAGTACGTAACGGATCGCGAAGCCGCTGAGCTGGCTGGTCTGGTCGGCGCCGGAGCCCGCGACGAGGTTGGCGACGACCTTGTCGAGGCGTCCGTCGCTGCCGCCGGCCTCGGACAGTTCGGCGTCGCCCAGGCGGCCGCCGGAGCCGCGTACGAGGGTGTACGAGACCTTGGCGGCGGAGGTGCCGCCGAGGACGAGGGTGCGTGGCTGGTCGCGGGTGTCGCTCTCTGCGGCGACGAAGGCGGGCACCTGGACGGGGTCGCGCCGTTGCAGCGGTCCCGCGGCGCCGCTGAGCATCCAGTTGCCTGCGGCGAGAAGGGGGGCGATGCCGGCGGCGAGCGTGACGAGGACCGCGACGGGCTGGCGCCAGCCGAAGTTCTCGGCGGCGACGCGGGAGCGGCCGCCTTCGGCGCCGATGACGGCGGCGGCGAGCAGGGCGATGCCGTAGACGAGGGTGGCGGGTCCTGCCCAGCCGGAGCCGTTGGCGAGCACCGCGAAGATCAGTGCGACAAGTGCGGCGGCCCAGGCGGCGCGGATCGCGAACTGCCGTTCGCCGCGCAGCAGGGCCGCGAGTGCGGCCAGGACGATGCCGATGAGCAGGATTCCGCCTGCGGCCTTGGGGCCGCCGGGGCTCATACCGAGGAGGTCGAGTGCGCCGGCCGATCCGGTGCCGAACTCGAGTCCGGCTTCACGGAAGAAGCCGGACGGGCCGGTGAGCAGGGTCAGCGACCACGGCGCGAGCACGAGGAGCGGGGTGCCGACGGCGGCGAGGAAGCGCAGTCCGTATGCGGTGATGTCGTCACGCCGCAGTACGAGAACGCCGATGCCGAGGACGAGCGCGATCGGCCACACGATGGGTGTGAACGCCATGGTGAAGGTCAGCAGGAGGGCGTAGGCCCAGGTGGCGCGCCAGCTTCCGCGTCCGCCGCCGTTGCCGCCGCGCAGTCCGTGGGCGGCGACGCCGGCGCGTGCGATGAGGGGCAGCAGGATCGCGAGTACGGCGGTGCCGAGCCGTCCGGTGGCGAGTGCGCCGGTCGCGGCGGGCAGGAACGCGTACGCGACGCTCCCCCAGGCCCGCAGCAGCCGGGACTCGACGACGGGCCGGGAGGCGAAGTAGGCGGTGAGTCCGGCGAGCGGGACCGAGCAGACGAGCAGCACGGTGAGTGCGAAACCGGTGGAGCCGAGGAAGAGGGCGGAGAGCGCCGCGAGCACCGCGAGGTAGGGCGGCGCGGTCTGGGTGCCGCCGGTGCCGAGGGGGTGCCAGTTGTCGGCGTAGCGGGACCAGAGCTCGGAGACGTCGGCCGGGGCGGGCAGCAGTGCGCCGCCCGCGAGGGCGCCGCTGCCGAAGAGTCCGCGGCAGGCGACGAGCGAGACGAGGAGCAGGACGGCGAAGAGCACCGGTCCCGGCTTGCGCCCTATTTTCTTCAGGCGGGCGAACTGTTCGATCTCGAGGAAGTCCGCATCGTCGCCGCCGGGTCCGGATTCGACGGCGCCGTGCCGGGAGCCGCCGGAGTCGGCGTCGGAGCCGCCGCCGAAGTGGCCCGCGACCTGTTCGACGGTGGCGCGGACGGTCGCGCCCGTCGGCGGGAAGAGGGGGCGCAGTTCGCCGGCCTCGACCGCTCGCCGAGAGCGCCTGCGGCGTCCGGCGATGATCCGTTCGGGCCGCAGCAGGGTGCCGAAGAGGCCCATGACTTCGTCGACGGCCTGGCCGGGGACTTTTCCGACGAGGTAGGCGAGAGTGCGCAGCAGGGTGCCGAAGACGATGCGCAGGAGTACGTACGGGAGTACGGCGCCGCGTGCGTTGGTGAGGAGGGTGTAGACGGCCCCGGCCTTGTCGACGCGGTGCGGGCTGGCGACGGAGCGTCCCGCGCAGTCGACGGTGCGGCGTTCGCGGGCGGCGGCTTCGGCGTGCCGCATGACGGCGTCGGGGGCGATGAGGACGCGGTGTCCTGCGGCGTGGGCGCGCCAGCAGAGGTCGACGTCGTCGCGCATGAGGGGAAGTCGTCGGTCGAAGCCGCCGAGCTCTTCGAAGACGTCGCGGCGGATGAGCATGCCGGCGGAGGAGACGGAGAGGACGGAGCGGATCTGGTCGTGCTGTCCCTGGTCCTGTTCGCGCCGGTCGAGTCCGGTCCAGCGGCGTCCGCTGTTGGCGATGGAGACGCCTGCCTCGAGGAGCTGTTTGCGGTCGTACCAGCCGCGGAGTTTGGGTCCGACGATGGCGGCGTATTCGTCGGAGTCGGCGACGCGCAGCAGTTCGGCGAGAGCGCCGGGTTCGGGTGCGCTGTCGTCGTGGAGGAGCCACAGCCATTGGACGGGTTCGCCATGGGGCAGCTCGGGCATGTCGTAGGCGTCGTCGCGCCAGCTCCTGCTGACCGGGTCCCAGCCGCTGGGCCGCTTCAGGTAGGGCAGGTCGTCGGGGGTGAGCACGCCGGCGGTGCGGGCCGCTTCGTCCACGGCGGTGCCGAAGCCGGTGCGGCGGGCGAGGTGCAGTACGCGTTCGGCGCCGAGTGCTTCGGTGACCAGCCGCGCGGAGTCGTCGGCGCTGCCGGTGTCGGCGGCGATGACGTTCTGTACCGGGCGTTCCTGGCCGAGGAGTCCGGCGAGGGCGTCGGGGAGCCAGCGTGCGCCGTCGTGGGAGACGAGCACGGCGGTGACGACATGCCGCGGGAACTCGGGCGGGTGTGCGGGAACAAACGCGGCTGTGGTGGGGGACATTGAGGTACGGGCCCTCCGGCCGGGGGGTCGCCCCGTAGGGGCGTTGGAGCGTCTCGGACGGGGCCCCACACTAACGGTATGAAAAAGCGCTGCGGCGCGAAGCGACTCGACGGGGTGGTAGTCGGGCGACGGGTGAGACAGAACGGTCCGCCGACTGCGGCGAGTGCGCAGTCGGCGGACCGTGGTTTAGGTACGGGCTTGTGGTGTTTGGTCGGGTCTCGGGTATCGGTTCGGTTTTCAGACGGCGGCCTTCTTCAGCCGGCGGCGTTCGCGTTCGGACAGGC
Source organism: Streptomyces sp. NPDC048479 (assembly GCF_040651435.1). Lineage (NCBI taxonomy): Bacteria > Bacillati > Actinomycetota > Actinomycetes > Kitasatosporales > Streptomycetaceae > Streptomyces > Streptomyces sp. NPDC048479. The sequence goes on along the minus strand of NZ_JBEZKA010000009.1, from coordinate 259,922 downwards.
CGCCCCAGATACCGAATCGCTCGTCGTTGGCGAGGGCGTACTCGAGACATTCGGGGCGGACCTCGCAGGCAAGGCAGACCTTCTTGGCCTCGCGGGTGGATCCGCCCTTCTCGGGGAAGAAGGACTCGGGGTCGGTCTGGGCGCACAACGCGCGCTCCTGCCAGCCGAGTTCCTCGTCCGCGTCCTCGACCAGCAGTTGTTCGAACAGCTCGGTCATGTGCGCCCCTCGTCTGTTTTTGCGTCCCCGTGATGTTGCCGGTGTCGCTTTTCGGCCGAACGACACGAGTGAAATTACAAGTGCGGTGCTCCAAGCCAGTCAAGCCGAGATCTGCTATTGGGCCCGGTATTCACTCTGGGGAACCAAAGCTTTGCGGAAAGTGTTCAAATCATGAGAAACCTGACACATGCCACCGGCCTGCCCCGCACTCCTCCTCTCACACGGAGAAGACGTGGCCGGGATCGATCTTGTTGCCCATCGAGCCACTGAAGCGATCCGGATCACAGTCCGATCACGGGACCGCAACGGCGTTTGTCAGCGCGGTTGCTGCGCCATGTCTCCGCGGTCGCGGCTGCACAAACCTTTCTCCGCAACCAGTAACCGGATGAGGTGAAACATTACCGCCAAATCGGTCATTGAGTTGACAGTATTGGACCCACCCGTCACCTTTGATTGCATGCCAGTGACCTCAGCGCCCTTCGCAACCCCCCTCCGCGGGTTCCGCAGCGCTGTCCAGGCGCGCTGTTGCTGTTCCAGCTGTTGATGCCCTAGCGCTCCAGCTTCACCACCGCGTACAGCTCATCGCCGTATGCACCGCATGTCCTGCGACACCCCTGCACTGCACGTTCTCTGCCGAGGAACCACCGCACCCATGAACAGCGACAGCGACCTCCAGATCGCCGGCGACATCCTCGCCGTACAGCACCTGCTCCAGCCCGCCCGTGAGCACCCGGCCACCGTCGCCGACTTCGTCGGCCTGGCCCGCTCCATCGCCGCCGACCGCGCGCAGTGGGCCCACCTCGTCCAGTACGACACCACCACCCGCTGGTACCACCGGCTGCGCACCGGTCCGGGCTACGAGGTGTGGCTGCTGTCCTGGGTCCCGGGGCAGGGCAGCGGACTGCACGACCACGGACTGTCCTCCGGTGTGCTGACCGTCCTCGACGGCGAGCTCACCGAGCGCACCGCAGACACCTCCCGGTCCCTGTCGGCCGGCGCGCAGCGGGTGTTCGCGCCCGGATATGTGCACGAGGTGGTCAATGACTCGCTCGAGCCTGCGGTCAGCCTGCACATCTACTACCCGGGTCTGACCGATATGCCGATGCACAGCTCCCAGTGCTCCCCGGCCGAACGGGATGTCGTAGCCGCCTGACAGTCCCGCCCGTCGCCCGACCACCACCCCTCATGGGATCAGGCTCCGCCTGACAGACTGTCTGCATGCGCATTGTGGTTCTGGCCGGCGGCATCGGCGGCGCCCGTTTCCTCCGCGGTCTCAAGCAGGCCGCGCCCGAAGCGGACGTCACGGTGATCGGCAACACCGGCGACGACATCCATCTGTTCGGACTGAAGGTCTGCCCCGACCTCGACACCGTGATGTACACCCTCGGCGGTGGCATCAACGAGGAGCAGGGCTGGGGCCGTACGGACGAGACCTTCCAGGTCAAGAGCGAGCTCGCGGCGTACGGCGTGGGACCCGAGTGGTTCGGTCTCGGCGACCGCGACTTCGCCACGCACATCGTCCGTACGCAGATGCTGAGCGCGGGCTATCCGCTCAGCGCCGTCACCGAGGCGCTCTGCGCGCGCTGGAACCCGGGCGTGCGGCTGCTGCCGATGTCCGACGACCGCGTCGAAACGCATGTCGCCGTCGAGGTCGAGGGCGAGCGCAAGGTCGTCCACTTCCAGGAGTACTGGGTGAAGCTGCGGGCGTCCGTGGCCGCGGAGGCCGTCGTGCCCGTCGGCGCGGACCAGGCGAAGCCGGCGCCCGGGGTGCTGGAGGCGATCGCCGCCGCCGACGTCATCCTCTTCCCGCCTTCCAACCCCGTCGTCAGCGTCGGCACGATCCTGGCCGTGCCGGGGATCCGCGAGGCCATAGCCGAAGCGGGCGTCCCGGTCGTGGGCCTGTCCCCCATCGTCGGGGACGCGCCGGTGCGCGGCATGGCGGACAAGGTCCTGGCCGCGGTGGGCGTGGAGGCGACGGCCGCGGCCGTCGCCCAGCACTACGGCTCCGGGCTGCTCGACGGCTGGCTGGTCGACACGGTGGACGCGGGCGCGGTGGCGGAGGTCGAGGCGGCGGGGATCCGCTGCCGGGCCGTGCCGCTGCTGATGACGGATGTGGACGCGACCGCCGAGATGGCGCGTCAGGCGCTGGCCCTGGCCGAGGAGGTACGGGCGTGAACCCGCCCTCCTACCGGGTCTGGGCGCTGCCCGGTCTTGCGGAGGTCCAGCCGGGCGACGACCTCGCGAAGCTGATCACCGCGGCCTCACCGGAGCTGGTGGACGGCGACGTACTGCTCGTCACCTCGAAGATCGTGAGCAAGGCGGAGGGGCGGGTCGTCGAGGCGGCCGACCGCGAGGCAGCCATCGACGCGGAGACGGTACGGGTGGTGGCGCGGCGCGGCACCCTTCGTATCGTCGAGAACCGGCAGGGCCTGGTGATGGCCGCGGCCGGGGTCGACGCCTCCAACACCCCTGCGGGGACAGTGCTGTTGCTGCCCGCCGATCCTGATGCCTCGGCGCGGGCGATCCGCGAAGGGCTGCGGGAGTCGCTCGGGGTCGACGTCGGCGTGATCGTCACGGACACCTTCGGGCGGCCCTGGCGCAACGGTCTGACCGATGTCGCGATCGGCGCTGCGGGCGTGCGGGTACTGGACGATCTGCGCGGCGGGGCCGATACGTACGGCAATCCGCTGAGCGCGACCGTCGTCGCCACCGCGGACGAACTGGCCGCGGCGGGCGACCTGGTGAAGGGCAAGGTGGCGGGTCTGCCGGTCGCGGTGGTGCGCGGTCTGCCGCATCTGGTGGCCGACGCGGCCGAGGGAGCGCGGGCGATGGTCCGGGTCGCGGCCGACGACATGTTCCGGCTGGGGACCTCGGAGGCGGTACGGGAGGCGGTGACCCAGCGCCGTACGGTGCGGGAGTTCACGGACGAGCCGGTGGACGGCGGTGCGGTGCGCCGCGCCGTCGCCGCGGCTGTGACGGCTCCGGCGCCGCATCACACGACGCCCTGGCGGTTCGTACTCCTCGAATCCGCTGCGGCGCGCACCGGGTTGCTCGACGCGATGCGGGACGCGTGGATCGCGGACCTGCGGCGCGACGGCAAGTCGGAAGAGTCCATCGCGAAGCGGGTGCGGCGCGGGGACGTGCTGCGCAAGGCGCCGTATCTGGTCGTGCCGTGCCTGGTGGCGGACGGCTCGCACCACTACGGGGACGAGCGCCGGGACGCCGCCGAGCGCGAGATGTTCGTGGTCGCTGCGGGCGCGGGCGTGCAGAACTTCCTGGTGGCGCTGGCGGGTGAGCGGCTCGGCTCGGCGTGGGTGTCGTCGACGATGTTCTGCCGCGAGGTCGTACGGGACGTGCTGCGGCTGCCGCAGGAGTGGGACCCGATGGGCGCGGTGGCGGTCGGGCATGCGGCCGGGGCGCCGAAGGAACGGCCGGCGCGGGAGGCGGGGGACTTCATCGAGGTGCGGTGACGCGCCCTTGCGCCCCGCAGCCGTCAGGAGTGGTACAGCACGCGTACGACCATCGCGTCGGCCGGCAGGGCGTCGAGGCAGGCGTCGAGGCTGCGGCGGCACGCGTGCGTGCCGCCCTCGAAGCAGCGGCCGTCCAGTGTGAGCAGGGCCCAGGTCGGCAGTACGTCTGCGGTCTTGAGCTCGACGAAGGCGGCGAGGTCGTCCCCGTAGACGGCCACCGGGTCGTCACCGAGACGGTCGTGCAGCTCGGACTCCGCGCGCAGCGCCCGGATCACCGGCTGGTCACCGAAGTCCTCCAGCGCCTGCCGCTCCGGGTAGCCGGCCGGGTCGAGGAAGGCCTTCTGCCAGAAGTGGCCCAGCGGCAGGGACGGCGGATACGCCGCGGCGAACTCCTGCCACTCGTGCCGGCGCCTCGCGGCATCCTCGGCTGCCGGGGCCCGGTCGGCGTCGAAGTCCAGCAGTCCCTTGGGGCCTCCGTCGCACCGATTGCGGGGCCGCGCCCTGTGCTCGTCCTCGCCCTCCCTGACGATCCTCGGATCGTCCTCGTGCCCGGCCAGCACCGCGAACTCCCAGCCGCCGGCGGAGATGTACCAGTAGTCCCACTCCCCCACCGAGTCCGGTTGGGGGACGTCGGCGCGATTGTCGTCGTAGGGCGCCATGGCCGCGCCGATCGCCCGCTGGAGGTCATCGGGTTCGCACGGGGCGAGACAGACGGTGACGCGTTGCTTGGCCCTTCTGCCCTCGGTGTTCTACAGGCCGGCGATGTCTGTGCGGGGCATCTTGGGCACGCGGCGGGGCGGGGTGCGGCCGCTCAGCAGGATCAGACGGGCGGCGCGGTGGCGCTGGCCGGCGTACGGGGCCAGGAGTTCGAGCATCGCCGCGTCGTCGGCGTCGCGGTCGCCCGCGAGCGCGTAGCCGACGATGCCCGGCAGATGCACATCGCCGACGGAGACGGCGTCGGGGGCGCCGTTGCTGCGCTGGACCGTTTCGGCGGAGGTCCAGGGGCCGATGCCGGAGATCAACTCCAGCCTTGCCCGGGCCTGTTCGGGCTCCATGGCTGCGGCCTCCTCCAGGCGGCGGGCGACGCGGACCGCGCGCAGGATCGTCGATGCGCGCTTGTTGTCGACGCCCGCGCGGTGCCACTCCCAGGAAGGGATCAGCGCCCAGGTGCGGGGCTCGGGCATCACGTACATACGCGGTGCAGGGCCGGGCGCGGGTTCGCCGTACTTGCGTACGAGCAGCCGCCAGGCTCGGTACGCCTCGTCCGTGGTGACCTTCTGCTCCAGGATCGAGGGGATCAGGGATTCCAGGACCAGGCCGGTGCGGGACAGGCGGAGGCCGGGGCGGCGGTGCTGGGAGGCGGCGAGTAGGCGGTGGCGCGGGGTGAAGGCGGCGGGGTCGTCCGCCTCACCGAGCAGCGTGGGGAGGTGCTCGAGCAGCCAGTCGGCGCCGGGGCCCCATGCCTCGGCCTCGGCGGCGCCGGCGCTCGTGTGCAGGGCGACGCGGAGGGTGCCGGGGCCGGCGGGCGTACGGCTGGTGCGCCAGACGGAGCCGTCCGGGGTCGTACGGAAGGTGGGGTCGCCGGGCCCGCGACGGTGCGGCCCGAGCACGAGCCCGAGATCGAGGGGCCCGGGGGGCGTCCAGCCCCGGGTGCTGGAGCCGGCCCGCGTCTGCGCGGGGATGCCGGAGGGGACGGTGGTGTGGCCGCCTCGCACGGTGGTGCGGGTGGGGGTGCGGGGGGCGAAGCGTCCTGACACGGCGGGGGTCCTCGGGGATCGGGTGCCTTCTGAGGGTAGGCGGTGTTGTTCCCCCACCCCGCCCCTTCCCGGAACCGGGGACTGCGCCCCCAGGCCCCCTGGGGGCGGGGGAACGTGGGGCCGGCGCCCCCACACCCGAAGCGCCGACTTCGCGGCGCGGGATCCCCGGGGCCGCCTCGGGGTGTGTCCTCGATCGCCGGACGGGCTTGATTCGCCGATTGAGGAGCGGGGTCCGGGGCGAAGCCCGGCTACTGGTCCGACGAGAACCGCACCGATGACGGCGGTAGCACCGCCTCGCACCACACCCGCGCGCCGTCGCGGAGCTCGTTGTCCGCGCCTACCGACGCGCCGTCGCCGATCACCACGCCCGACAGGACCGTGCGGGGTCCGATTCTCGCGCCCGCGCCGATCAAGGAGGCGGAGATCTCCGCGCCCTCCTCCACCACCGCGCCCTCCAGGATCGCGCTGCCGTCGATACGGGCGCCGGCGCCGATCCGGGCGCCACGGCCGACTACCGTGCCGCCCGTCAGCTTCGCGTCGGGTGCCACTGTCGCCGACGGCAGTACCAGGCGGTCGCCGCAGCGGCCCGGGACCGCCGGGGACGGGGCACGGCCCATGACCAGGTCGGCCGAGCCGCGGACGAAGGCCTGCGGGGTGCCGAGATCCAGCCAGTACGTGGAGTCGACCATGCCCTGGAGGTGGGCTCCGGAAGACAGCAGATCCGGGAAGGTCTCACGTTCGACCGAGACCGGGCGGCCCGTCGGGATGGTGTCGATGACCGAGCGACGGAAGACGTACGCGCCCGCGTTGATCTGGTCGGTGACGATCTCCTCGGGCGTCTGCGGCTTCTCCAGGAAGGCCGTGACGCGACCGGAGGAGTCTGTCGGGACCAGACCGAACGCCCGCGGATCCTCGACCCTGGTGAGGTGGAGCGAGACGTCCGCGCCGGACGACTGGTGCGTGGCGACGAGCGCCTCGATGTCCAGGCCCGTCAGGATGTCGCCGTTGAAGATCAGGACCGGGTCCTCGGGGCCCGAGTGCAGCCGCGACGCGACATTGCGGATCGCCCCGCCCGTACCGAGCGGCTCCTCCTCGGTGACGTACTCCAGGTGGAGGCCGAGCGAGGAGCCGTCGCCGAAGTACGGCTCGAAGACCTCGGCCAGGTACGACGTGGCCAGCACGATGTGCTCGACCCCCGCCGCCCGCGCCCGCGCCAGCTGATGCGTCAGGAACGGGACGCCCGCCGCCGGAACCATCGGCTTCGGCGTGTTGACGGTGAGCGGACGCAGCCGGGTGCCCTTGCCGCCGACCAGGAGGATCGCTTCTGTCACCTTGTCGTCTCTGCTTCCTGCTGGGGCCGGCATGCTCACTCGTTCGAGACCGGCAGTGTATGCAGTTCGTCGGCGCTTTCCCCGTCAGGTCCGGCCCTGCAGCGTGGCCGAGGAAGTCCGGGCCGTGCCGAGCCTGGCGTAGAGATGACTTCCCGGACATTCCGTGAAGAATCCGTCCCGGTGCCCGGAGATGGCGTTGAAACTGACGTTCTTGCCCTTCTCGTACTTGCCGCTCCCTCCCGACGTCAGCACCGACTTGCCACGGGGGTCGATTCCGTACAGTCCGAGCTTCCAGGCGGTCAGCTGCGCGACGGCGTCCACCGCGACCGCGGGCGGGGTGGACAGACTGTATGTGCCGAGCACGGCGATACCCATGCTGTCCGTGTTGAATCCCAGAGTGTGCGCGCCGAGGACCGGTTTGGCCACGCCTCCCGCGCGCCCTTCGTAGATGTTTCCGCACTTGTCGACGGCGAAGTTGTAGCCGAAGTCGCGCCAGCCACTGCTCACTACGTGGTAGCGGTAGATACTGCGCAGGACGGAGGGCGCCTGCTCGCAGGTATAGCTGTTGCCGGTGGCGGTGTGGTGCACGAAGGCGACCTTCACGGAATTGGTGTAGACGAAGCCCGGTTCGCGCAGCGACTCGCTCGCACCCCACCCCTTGCGCGTAATGATGCGCGGGCGCGGTCCGATGTAAGGACTCAACTCCACGGCGCCGACCGCCCCTGCCGCTGTCGCGTCCTCTTCGGCCTGCGCCACGGCCTGCGCTTCCGTCTCCGCCACGGAAAGCGCCGGGAGCACATCCTCATCCTCCGTCGACGTCGGCTCGTCGTCGGCCCGCTCCACCTCGTCCACCGGCGGCGCCTGGCCGGCTGCCGACTCCTCGCCGGGGTCGACGAGTTCGAGGCTCAAACCTTCGGGCAGCGGCCACGGATCCGTCGGCTGCGCGCGTACGCGTACCTCGACGCCGTCCGACGCCCCGACCCAGAGCGGGGCCGTGGCACCGCGGGCCCTCCCCCATTCGCTCTCCCGGGTGCCGGGATCGGCGCGATGATCGGCGTTGTGGGTCTCCACGCCCTGCCAGCCGGACCACGCGCCGGAGGCGACGGCCCTGGTGCGGACCTGGACGGTGCCGTGCAGTTCGGCGTTCACGTCGTCCCAGACGACGCCGAGCAGGGAGAACGGTCTGACCTCACGTTCGGTCAGACCCTGTTCCGCCGCGGGCCCGAGGGACCGCTCCGATGTCGTCGCCCCGATGGCTGCGAGCGGCAGGGACTGGGTGGAGCCGGGCACATCGGGCGCCCGGGGCGCCACGGCGGCGGCGCCGGAGGGCAGCGAGAGCGGGAGTACGAGCGCGGCGGTGCACGCGATGCCGATCGAAAAAGCTAGGAATCCACGCATGGGTTCGATCCTGTGCCGGGGCCGCCGACTCCGCTCCCCCAGGAACTGACGGCGCAGCGGTCCGACCGGTGTACGCATCACCGGTACGGCGGCCTGTCCAGTCACCGTGCCGCGTACGCTTGCGCGCGTGAACGCCAGCGACCGTACCCCCGCCGACCTGCTGCGATCCGCGCTCGCCGCGGACCCGGCGCGCCCCTTGGTCACCTTCTACGACGACGCCACCGGTGAGCGCGTCGAATTGTCCGTGGCCACCTTCGCCAATTGGGTGGCCAAAACGGCGAATCTGCTCCAGGGCGATCTTGCCGCCGCGCCCGGCGACCGGCTCGCGCTGCTGCTTCCCGCGCACTGGCAGAGCGCGGTCTGGCTGCTCGCCTGCTCCTCGGTCGGGGTGACCGTGGAGGTGGGCGGCGACCCGGCGGACGCCGATCTCGTCGTCAGCGGACCGGACACGCTGGAGGCGGCGCTGGCCTGTTCCGGGGAGCGGGTCGCTCTCGCGCTGCGGCCGCTGGGGGGCCGTTTCCCGCAGCCGCCGGCGGGCTTCGCCGACTACGCGGTGGAGGTGCCGGGGCAGGGCGACCGTTTCGCTCCGTACGCGCCGGTGGACCCGGCCGCGCCCGCGCTCGCCGTCGGCGGCTTGGAGCTGACGGGCGTACAGCTGGTCGAGCGGGCCCGCGCGGACGCGGCCGACTTGGGACTTTCGCCCGGCTCGCGGCTGCTGACGGGGCGCGCGTACGACTCCTGGGAGGGGCTGTCGGCCGGGCTGTTCGCGCCGCTCGCGGCCGGCGGGTCGGTGGTGCTGTGCCACCATCTCGGCGAGCTGTCCCAAGAGGGCCTCGAGAAGCGGATCGAGAGCGAGCGCGTCACCAACACCGCCGTATGACAAGCCTCTGAAGTCCACTCGTGTGGCGCACACACGGGCCGAGCCCCCGGGCCTCAGCGTCAACTCCGGTACATGATCGGCGATACCCGTGCTTAAAAAGACAACCAAGCGTGAGGTTCGGCCGTCTAGTCCTGCGATCGGCGACCCAGCGCGCCGCCGACGCCGTGAAGGATGGACGCAGACGTGACGGAGAGTGCTGGCACGCCCGCCGAACCGGACAGGCCGGCCGACGACGAGCCGGCCGCGGGAACGCCCGGGCACGAGGCGGACGAGGTCCCGAAGGGCGAAGCCGGTACGGCCGGCGCGCCGCAGGACGAGGCCTCCGCCACGGTGTCCGCCGCCGACGGACAGACGTCCGGCGCCGACGGCACCGACGGCACGACCGAAGGCACCCCTGCTGAGACCGCCAACCACAAGCGCCACTGGCTGCGTTGGACCGCCCTCGGCACCTCCGTCGTCGTACTCGCCGCGGCCGGCGTCGGCTGGTGGTTCTACCGCAAGCTCGACGCCAACATCACCACAGACAGCACCGCCGCCGCCGAGCTCGAGACATACGAGAAGGAGCGCCCGGCGTCCCTCGCGCACAACGCGCAGAACATCCTGCTCCTCGGCTCAGACACCCGCTCCGGCGAGGGCAACAGCAAGTACGGCCGCGACGACGGCGGCAGCCAGCGCTCCGACACCACGATCCTGCTGCATATCGCCGCGGACCGGCAGAGCGCGACGGCGATGTCCATCCCGCGCGATCTGATGGTGACCATCCCGAGCTGCCACAAGCCCGCCGGGACCCGCACGAAAGAGCAGTTCTCGCAGTTCAACTGGGCCTTCGAGTTCGGCGGTACGGCCTGCACGATCCGTACCGTCGAGCGCTTCACCGGTATCCGCATCGACCACCACATGGTGGTCGACTTCAGCGGCTTCAAGGACATGGTCAATGCCGTGCACGGGGTCGAGGTCTGCCTCAAGGATCCGATCGACGACGCCGACGCGCACCTCAGGCTTCGCGCGGGCAAGCAGTTGCTCAACGGCGAGCAGGCCCTCGGTTTCGTACGGGCCCGCAAGTCCATCGGCAACGGCAGCGACACCGAACGCATGGACCGCCAGCAGCAGTTCCTCGGTGCGCTGGTCAAGAAGGTACAGAGCAACGGCGTACTGCTGAATCCGATCCGGCTCTACCCGGTACTGGACGCGGCGACCAAGTCGCTGACCACTGATCCGGGTCTTGACTCGCTCAAGGATCTGTACGACCTGACCCGCTCGATTCGTAACATTCCGACGGAAAAGGTGCAGTTCCTGACGGTTCCGCGGCAGCCGTACAGCGCCGACCCGAACCGCGACGAGCTCATCGAGTCCGAGGCCGCCCAGCTCTTCAAGCGGCTGCGGGAGGACACACCCGTCACGGTCGTCTCCGGGGGCAAGGGGAAGTCCGGGGACGAGGACAAGAACCGGGAATCCGAAAAGGCGTCGCAGCGGCCCACGGCCGGGACCGACGAGAAGCCCGACGACAGCGCAGCCGGGGGGCCGACACCGACGCCGACTTTCTCCGGCACGAATGCCGCTGTGGGCATGTGTGAGTAAAGCGATGACCAAGCCGGAGTCGGCAGTCCATGACGATTGGGCGGAATGCCCGCTTGTAAGGGACGTGGAATTTGTCACGAGCGTCGCTCGACGCTGAACTGGGCGGATAGTGTGACGCGACCTGGTGCTACCGACCCTGGGTCGCGCACCTGCTGGATCGAAAGACCGAGCGCCCTTCGGGGGAGGCGCCTCGCGTGGCACCGACGGAGGACTCAAGCAACCGTGGATGCGCAAAGCCGTGGGCGGGACGAGATCGACCCCGCCGACCAGTGGGTCCTCAACCCGCAGACCGGTAATTACGAACTGCGACTGGATCAATCCGGACCGCAGTCATCGGCCGCGAGAAGCACGGCTCCCAGGACCCCGGCCCCGCGAAGTTCGACGCGCCGCAGTCCCGTCGTGCCGGGCGAGACGCCGGGCAGGGAGACGCCGGGCCGCGAGACGCCGGGCCATCAGGTCCCGGGCCAGCGCTCGCGCCGCGCGGGCAACGCCTCCGGCGGTACGACACCGCCCACGGCGGGCCGGCGCAAGCGCAAGCAGCCCAAGTCGCGCAAGAAGAAGGCGCTGCTGTGGACGGGCGGCGTGATGGCCTTCATCGTCGTCGCCGGCTCCGTCGGTGCGTACCTCGTCTACCAGCACTTCGACTCGAACCTGAACACGGTCGACGTCGCGGGCGCGGGCAGCGGCGGCTTCAAGAAGGACCAGGCCGTCAACATCCTGGTGATCGGCACGGACAAGCGGTCCGGCAAGGGCAATGGCGGCTACGGCGACAAGAACAGCGTCGGCCACGCCGACACCTCGATCCTCTTCCATGTCTCCAAGGACCGGACCAACGCGACCGCGCTGTCCATCCCGCGTGACCTGATCACCGACATCCCGAACTGCGAGACCAAGACCGCGGACGGCACCAAGGTCATAGGCGGTACGCACAAGACCCGGTTCAACGAGAGCCTCGGCCAGGAGGGCCGCGACCCCGGCTGCACCATGCGTACGGTCAAGGAGCTCACCGGGCTGACCGTCGACCACTTCATGATGGCCGACTTCAACGCGGTGAAGTCGATGACGACAGCCGTCGGTGGCGTCGAGGTCTGTCTCGCCAAGGACATCCATGACAAGGACTCCAAGCTCAACCTGCCGGCGGGCAAGCACGTCCTCGAAGGTGAGCAGGCGCTTGCCTTCGTCCGTACGCGTCACTCGGTGGGCTTCGGCGGCGACCTGAGCCGGATCGAGATCCAGCAGCAGTTCCTGAGCTCGCTGATCCGGAAGATGAAGTCCAGCGACACCCTCTCCAGCCCCACCAAGATGTGGGACCTGGCCGAGGCCGCCACCAAGGCACTCACGGTCGACAGCGGGATAGGAAAGATCTCGAGGCTCCGGGATCTCGGTATGGAGCTCTCGAAGGTGAATCCGAAGAACATCACGTTCGCCACCGTGCCGGTGGTCGACAACACCGACGGCGCGACCGTGCTGCTCAACGAGGCCAAGGCCAAGCCGCTGTTCGCGATGATGCAGAACGACACCTCGCTCACCGAGGTGAAGCAGAAGGAGCAGGACGCCAAGAACAAGCAGCAGACCCTGCTCAAGGGGTCCAGGGCGACCGCCTCCGAGGTACGGGTCGCGGTCTTCAACGGCAGTGAGACGCAGGGTGCGGCACTGGCGACCCTCACCTGGCTGCAGAACGAGGAAGGCGTACTGAAGTCGAGCAATGAGGGCAACGCCCCGCAGAAGCTCGCCAGGACGACGCTGACGTACGCACCGAACCAGGCGGAGCAGGCCCGCAAGCTCGCGGACCTGATGGGTCTGCCGGCCGAGGCTCTGAAGCCGGGCACGAAGGACGCCGTGGGGCGTGAGGCAATGACCCTGACCCTCGGCGCGGATTACAGGGGCGCAGGGGTGCCCATCACCGGACCGGCCAAGGCGCCGGAGGGTGTGCAGAAGGTCGAAGCAGACAAACAGGTATGTGCCAAATGACGCCGGAACACCGGGTCATGGGGCGAGCCTGAACGACAGGGGGGACCCGGGGTGGGACAGAACAGGGTGCGGGGGGAGGGGACGCGGGATCGCGTCCGGCAGGCCCGTGAGCTGGGATGGGACGACAGCCTGTACGGCGAGGGGGGCGAGGCTCCCAAGGGCCGCACAGGCACGATCGGTCGCCAGGACCGGCATGACCGGCCGGCCGGCGACGACACCGCGACGGCGGAGGACGGCGGCGGTGGCACTGAGAGCGGCCACCGGCGCGGTGGCACAAGACGGGGTCGCGGAAAGGGCGGCAAGCGCCGGATACTGCGCTGGGTCGCTGCCGTGGTGTCGCTGCTGATACTCGGCACGGCCGGGGCCGGTTATCTGTACTACGAGCACCTCAACAGCAAGCTCAAGAAGGACGACCTGAACCTCGGCGGCAAGATGCGCGAGCACCAGGCCAACGCCGCGGGTCAGACGCCGCTGAACATCCTGCTGATCGGCTCGGACGCGCGGAACTCCAAGAAGAACCAGGAGCTCGGCGGCGCCAAGGAGACGTTCAACGGCGTGCCGCTGGCGGACGTACAGATGCTGGTGCACGTCTCGGCCGACCGCAGCAACATTTCGGTGATCAGCATGCCGCGCGACACCGTGCTGAAGATCCCGGAGTGCAAGGACCCGGACACCGGCAAGACGTACCGCGCCACCAAAGAGGCGCCGACCAACGAGTCGCTGGGCCGTGGCGGACCCGGCTGCACGGTGGCCACCTGGTACGAGCTCACGGGCATCACCATCGACCACTTCATGATGATCGACTTCGCGGGTGTGGTCTCCATGGCCGACGCCATCGGCGGCGTCCCGGTCTGCGTCGAGAAGAACGTCTACTCGCGCAACAAGAAGGGCCAGGGCTCCGGCCTCAAGCTGGAGGCGGGCACACACCCGGTCAAGGGCGAGCAGGCCCTGCAATGGCTGCGTACGCGCTACGGCTTCGACGACGGCACCGACCTCGCCCGCACACGCGCGCAGCACATGTACATGAACTCGATGGTCCGGGAGCTGCGCAAGAACACCAAGCTCACCGACCCGGCCAAGCTGCGCAACCTCGCCGAGGCCGCCATTGACGCGCTCACCGTCGACAAGGGCATCAACACCGTCAAGGACCTGTACGACCTGGGCGAGGAGCTCAAGAGCGTTCCCACCGGCCGGATCACCATGACCACGATGCCGAACTTCTACTCCACGCGCTTCGAAGGGAAGGTCGAGCCCCAGCCCGGCGATGCCGAGCAGCTGTTCCGGATGGTCCGCGAGGACATTCCGCTGGACGGCAAGGCCCCGAAGAAGCGGCCGACCACCACCCCGGCCGTGTCCAAGGACCCGGCGGCGGCGCCCGGTGAGATCGCGGTGACGGTGCAGAACGGTACCGGAGGCGACGGCAGGCTCGCCGAGAAGGGCCGTGCGACAGCGGTCGCCGGGGTCCTGACCGGCAAGGGGTACGCCCTGGCCAAGGCCGACAGCACGACCAACCCGCAGAAGAAAACGGTCATCCGCTTCTCCAACGCCGAGCTGGAGGGTGATGCGCAGGCAGTCGCCAAATCCCTCGGGATTCCGCTGACTTCGGTGAAGAAATCGACCGAGGTCACCGGCATCAGCCTGATCGTGGGCGCGGACTGGCGTCAGGGCGATGCCTATCCGAAGTCCACGGCGCAGCAGGACAACAAGACGCCGACGTCGGCGAAGCCCCTGAACGGCGAGGACAAGACGGCGTGCATGCCAGTGCAGCCCGGCTTCACCTGGTAGGTCGTACGCGAAGGGCCCCGGGCACGCGATGCGTACCCGGGGCCCTTCCTGCGTATCAGGCGGAGGCCGTCCGCACGGCGGGGCGGCGGCTCGCGATGACCTTCCGCGCCAGCGAGCGCGGGCTGGTCAGGAAGCCGTACCCCCACGACATGTGCATCGTGGCCAGCGCGACGGGGATCTGCAGTCGCGCCTTCAGCGGCAGGCCCCTGCCCGCGGGGACGGATCCGGCCGCGATCGCGGCCAGATAGCCGGCCGGCACCACAAAGCCCCATGGAGTGAGGGCCACGCCGGCCACGAGGCCCGCGGCGATCGCGCAGACGGCGGTCGGCGGGGCGAGGTAGCGGAGGTTGATGGAGCCGGAGTGGTAGCGGGCGACGACATGGCGCCAGCGGCCGTAGTCCTTGTACTGCTTGGCGAGCGCCTTCACAGAGGGCCGCGGCCGGTACTGGACCTTGAGCTCCGGCGAGAACCAGATGAGGCCGCCCGCCTCGCGGATACGGAAGTTCAGCTCCCAGTCCTGGGCCCGGACGAACTCCTCGTTGTAGCCGCCCTGCTGCTCCAGCGCCTCGCGCCGGAAGACACCCAGATACACGGTTTCGGCCGGGGCTGCCGCGCCGCCGGTGTGAAAGGCCGCGTTGCCGACACCTATCTTCGAGGTCATGGCGGCGGCGACCGCGTGCTCCCAGTCGTTCTCGCCCTCGGCGTGCATGATGCCGCCGACGTTCTGCGCGCCGGTCTCCTCCAGGAGCCGGACGGCGGTGGCGATGTAGTTGGCCGACAGCATGCCGTGCCCGTCGACCCGTACCACGATCGGGTGGCGCGATGCCTTGATGGCGGCATTCAGCGCGGCCGGGGTGCGGCCGGTGGGGTTCGGGACGGTGTGGACGCGGGGGTCCTCCCGTACGAGCTCGGCGGCGATCTCGTCGGTGCGGTCCGTGGACGGTCCGAGCGCGATCACCACCTCCATCTCGCCGTCGTACTCCTGCTCGAGGATGTGACGGACGGAGTTACGCAGATGCCGCTCCTCGTTGAGGACCGGCATGATCACGGAGACAGCGGGTGTGGCGTTCATCGGTCGCCACGTTACCGCGAACGGGGGACACGGACGCGCGGCGGCCGGGTCGCTGCCCGTTGTCGCAGATCGTATGGGCCTACGGTGCTCGCGATCCCTGTCACCCGCGGAGGTTTCCCACGTGCCCACGCCGCCCCGCTCCAGCCGTCCGCGGCCGGCCGCTCAGCCCAGGACCAGACGTCCGGCCGGGAGCAGACAGCCGGTCGCGAGCGGGCGGGCGGCCGGGAGCAGACGGCCGGTCGCGAGCAGACGGCCGGTCGAGCGGCCCCGCTGGGGAATGCGGGTGGCGACGTCGCTCTCGGTCCTGGTGCTGGCCGCGGGCGGCATCGGGCATGCGGTGGTGACGAGTCTGGACACCGGTATCAGCCGCGTCGACCCGTTCAGGGACATGAAGAACCGGCCCGATGCGGGCCACGGCATGAATCTGCTCGTCGTCGGCACCGACGGGCGCGACAAAATCACACGCGAGGAGAAGCAGAAGTACCGTCTGGGCGGCGCGCCCTGCCACTGCACCGACACGATCATGCTCGTGCACATCTCGGCGGACCGGGAGCGCGCGAGTGTGGTGAGCCTGCCGCGGGACACCTACGCGCAGATCCCCGAGCACATCGACGCCACCACCGGCAAGCACCACCAGCCGCACCCGCTGAAGCTCAACGCGGCGTACGCGGAAGGCGGGCCGAACCTGACGGTGCGGACCGTCGAGAACTTGACCAAGGTGAAGATCGACCATTATCTGGAGGTCGACTTCACCAGCTTCATGAAGACGGTGGACACGCTGGGCGGGGTGGAGATCTGCAACGCCCGGCCGCTGAAGGACTCGCACAGCGGTCTGGATCTCGGCGTCGGCACGCACAGGCTCACCGGCGGTCAGGCGCTGCAGTATGTGCGCTCGCGCTATGTCGACGGGGCGGCGGACCTGGGCCGGATGCAGCGCCAGCAGCGCTTCCTCGCGGCTCTCATCCACCAGGCGAGCAGCAGCGGCGTCCTGCTGAACCCGGTCAAGTTCCGGGATGTCGCCTCGACGATGCTGAACTCCGTACGGGCCGACCGGGGCTTCGGTTCGGATGAGATCCTCACGCTCGGCAAGGCGATGCGCGGCTTCACACCCGCCTCGTCGGAGTTCACGTCCGTACCGCTCGCCGACACCAGAAAGCCGGTCAAGGGCATCGGCTCCACGGTGAAGTGGGACGACGCGAAGTCGAAGAAGCTCTTCCAGACGCTGCGCGAGGACAAGCCGCTCGCCCCGCGCCGGCCGAAGACGCGGAAGGTGACACTGGTCGATGTGCCGCCGCAGCAGATCCGGGTGCAGATCTTCAACGGCACGCACACCGACGGGCTCGGCAAGCAGGTCGACGCGGCCCTGCGCTCCACCGGCTTCAACACCACCCGCGCCCCGCTGAACGGCAGCAGCCGCGAGGTGCGCCGCACCTATGTGACATACGACCCACGCTGGGACCGCTCAGCAAAATCGCTCGCGGCCGCGCTGCCGGGGTGCGAGCTGCGGGCGGCCAGGAGGCAGGGGCCGACGCTGAAGGTGACGGCGGGGCGGGACTACAAGGGGGTCACGCCGGTGCGGGCGGAGGAGGTGCCCCGGGGCGGGTTCGGCGCGGTCACCGGCGACCAGGTCGTCTGCCCGTGAGAGCCGGTCAGTCCTCAATGCCGTCGGCGGCGCGCTTCTCCCGCAGCTCCTTGATCGCGCGGCGCCGGGCGAGCCGGTGCGTACGGCGGATCTGCGCCTCCTGGTAGCGCCGCCGGTCGCGCTCGGTCTCGGGGATCACGGACGGTACGCGACGGGGCTTGCCGTCCCCGTCGACGGCCGCGAAGACGAGATAGGCGCTACCGACCTGCTGCGCCGGGGTCGACTCGTTCCAGCGCTCGGCCAGGACCCGTACGCCGACCTCCATCGAGGACCGCCCTGTCCAGTTGACCTGGGCCTTCACATGGACCAGATCACCGACCCTGACCGGCTCCAGGAAGACCATCTCGTCCATGGAGGCGGTGACAGCAGGCCCGCCGGAGTGGCGGCCGGCGACCGCGCCCGCCGCGTCGTCCACCAGCTTCATGATCACGCCACCGTGCACCGTGCCGAGGAGATTGGTGTCACTGCCGGTCATGATGTGGCTCAGGGTGGTACGGGAAGCTGCGGTGGGCTTGCCCGGTATCTCTGGCTCCGGGCGCTGGGCCTGATCTGTCATGCCGACCACCATATGCCGGGCCACATTGCATCAGCTTCGCAACAGCCGTGGTGCGATTCCTCACCCGCCTTGTGGGGGACGGGGGCTCTCCCTGCACACTGGTCCGCATGAATGACTGGCCCGATGGATGGTCCGACGACCGCGGCAACGGCAACGCAGCCGGCTACGGCCGCGGCAGCGCAGGCCCGCAGCCCGAAGGCGCGCGGGTGATGCGCCATGTCCAGCGCCCGGCCGCGCCGCAGCGCGGCGGGGTCCCTCCGCAGTCGCGCGGGTACGACGAAGGCTATGACCAGCAGGCGTACGACAGCGAGTACAACACGGGTCAGGTCTACGGAGGCGGCGGCCGGGGCGGCGACAACGGCGCTCCCCCGCAGAGCTACCCGCCGCGCCCGGGCGCGGCCCCGGACTGGCGCCGCCGGCTCAAGATAGGTTCGCTGACGCTGGTCGTACTGCTGCTCGCGGTCTCCATAGGCACGTACTTCTGGGCCGACTCCAAGCTCAAGCGCGAGGTCGACCTCTCCAAGGTCATCGAGCGGCCGGGCGGCGGCGAGGGCACCAACTATCTGATCGTGGGTTCCGACAGCCGTGAGGGCATGTCCGCCGACGAGAAGAAGAAGCTCCACACGGGCTCGGCCGAAGGCAAGCGGACCGACTCGATGATGATCCTGCACGACGGCTCGAACGGCCCCACGCTGATCTCGCTGCCGCGCGACTCGGACGTGGAGATACCGTCCTTCAAGGGCTCGCAGTCGGGCAAGCTCTTCCCGGCGAAGGGCCGGCACACCAAGCTGAACGCCGCGTACGCGGAGGACGGCCCGGAGCTGCTGGTCCGCACGGTCGAGCACAACACGGGTCTGCGCATCGACCACTACGTCGAGATCGGCTTCGCGGGCTTCGCGAACATCGTGGACGCGATCGGCGGTGTCGAGATCGACATCCCGAAGGCCTTCAAGGACAAGAACTCGGGCGCGGACTTCCAGGCGGGAAAGCAGACGCTCGACGGCGAGCAGTCGCTGGCGTTCGTACGGACGCGGTACGCGTTCGCGGGCAGCGACCTTGACCGTACGAAGAACCAGCAGAAGTTCCTCGCGGCCCTGGCGAGCCAGACGGCGACGCCGGGCACGATCCTCAACCCGTTCAAGCTCTACCCGACGATGGGCGCGGGCCTGGACACGCTCCTCGTCGACAAGGACATGTCCCTGTGGTCGCTGGGACAGATGTTCTTCGCGATGAAGGGCGTCACGGGCGGCGAGGGCAAGTCCATGAACATGCCGATCTCGGGCAGCACGGGCGGGAACCTGGTCTGGGACAAGGCCAAGGTGAAGCAGCTGGTGCAGCAGCTGAAGAACGACGAGAAGGTCACGGTCACCTCGGACCGCTGACCCCCACAGCGGGCCGCCGGAAGCGGCGGCCCGCTGTGCATGAGGGTCGCGCAGGGTCCGGATCTCGCGGGTGAACATCGGCAGCGCGGACAGGGCGATGCCCGCGCTGCCGACCGCCACGGCTCCGGTGGTGCCGAGCGCCCCGCCAGGACGCCGCCGAGCGCAGCGCCGAGCGGGAGCACGCCGAAGGTGAAGGTGCGGTACGCGCCGTTGCTGCGCGCGAGCGCTGTCCTGGGGATCAGCAGCTGCCGGATCGTGACGGACAGCACATTGGTTACTTTACGACATCCGAGGTGCTGACCTGCAAGAACATCCCCTGCCGAGGGGGGCACCCCAGGATTTCCCCAGGGTCAGTCACGGTCGCGCCAGGTCAGGGCCTGCGGACCGGCCACAGTGCTTCCGCGCGCCGCTCGGGGCCGCTTGACGGCAGTCACGCCACAGGGTGAGGGTCGTGCAACCAGGCGCAACGAACTCGACAGCGGAGGTTGTCATGGCATTACGGTTCGTCGGTAAAGATCCCGAGTCCGGAGATCACGGGTCACCGGCTGTGTGGGTCGATGAGGAGACAAGGGATCTTCTCGTACAGGGGTGGACGGCGGACGAGCAGACCCGGGCTGAGAGCTCGAAGGATGTTGCGATCCCCGGCCACGAATCGGTGGTCCGGGTACCGAAGCGGATGATCCCGCTTCTAAGGGAGGCGCTTCGTGTCGCAGAGTCTGACTGACTTCTCGGACCTGATCAGGTCTGTCCGGGAGTCGGCCGTTCATCTGGAGATGCGAGACGGATACGGCGTTGAGAACGAGATCGAAGGCTTCGCAGCATGGAAGCAAGGTCACCGGCTCGACCCTGACAACCGAGAGTCCTGGTGGCGACCGTGGCTCGACCTCGTACACGAGGTCACAGCCAAGGGAGTCGTCATCCGACGTGCCCGCGTGGTCTCGGAGCCCGTGAGCGACTACATCGCCTTCGAGCACTCCGGCACCTTCACGAACGTGGCAGCCGGGGAGCAGATCCGGTGGCTTCCTCGGCGGAGTGCCTCAGATCTGGCGCTGCCGGGCAATGACTACTGGCTCTTTGATGGCCGTCTCGTTCAGTTCAATATCTTCGATGGCGACGGCAGGTGGGTGCACACCGACCAAACCGAAGATCCCGGCGTAGCAGCGCTGTGCGCGTCCGCCTTCGAAGCAGTGTGGGAGCGCGCCATCCCACACGAGAAGTACACCGTCTGATCCCTGGCCGGTCAGTTCATGCCTTCATCTCCCCTCTCCAGCGCCCAAGCAGCACGGGCAGCCGTCGCAGCGCGCTTGCAAGGCCTTATGAAGGACGCTGGACTCTCCGGGCATGAACTGGCCGTCCGGTGCGGCTGGCACAAGGCCAAGTCGTCCAGGATCGCCAGAGGCAAGACGCCGCCATCGGATGCCGACATCCGTGCATGGTGCTCAGCCTGCGGGGCCAACGAACAAGCGGCCGACCTGATCGCAGCCTCGCGGAACGCAGAGTCGATGTACGTCGAGTGGAGACAGATCCACCGCGACGGCATGCGCCGCATCCACGAGCAGACAGTGCCGCTTTACCAACGAACCCGCTCATTTCGTGTCTACGCTTCGAACGTCATGCCTGGCATGCTCCAGACCGCCGGATATGCAACAGGACTCCTACGGTCGATCACGACCTTTCAAGGCACCCCGGACGACGTGGCCGACGCTGTACGGGCCCGTCTCGACCGTTCCCGCGTGATCCGCGAGGGTGACCACCGGTTCGCCCTGCTCCTTGAAGAGACGGTTCTCTACTACCGAGTCAGTGACGAAGCGGCCATGGCCGAGCAGCTTCAGCATCTGCTCACCGTCATGGCACGGCCGAACGTCTCCCTCGGCATCATCCCGGTCACAGCCCGCCGTACCGTCTGGCCCCTCGAAGCGTTCTACGCGTTCGATGACACTCAGGTAGCCGTCGAGACTCTGACGGCAGAGATCAACCTGACCACTCCCGGCGAAATCCGCACCTACCTCCGAGCCTTCGCTGAGCTGTCCCAGACAGCCGTACGCGGAGCTGACTCTCGCGCCCTCATCACGAAGGCACTCGCCGCGCTCGAGTGAATCCGTGCAACCGCATGCAACAACGTGGACCCCCAACTTGGCCTCTCCATACGGTCGTTGCATCGGGAGCGGATCAGCCGGGGAGGCCAAGCATGGTGACGCAGAAGCCGCAGGGATACCACCTGAGTGAGCTACCGGCCGAGCCCTCCGCCAAGCCGGGGTGTTCGGCTTGCCTGTCCATGGTGGTTGCCAGGGAGAACGCGCGCTCCAGGAGCGATTACAGCGGAGTGACTGACTGCAATGTGGGTCTGCGGCAGCACCAGGCAGAGGCGCACCAGTCATGAGCAAGGGCAGAGAGGTCCAACTCATTGCCGACCGGCCGTTGATGACGCTGCGGGTGTCTCGGGACGACGGGAAAACGTGGGGGCCTGAGCGGGCTGTACGCAGCACCGAGAACCTCGCCCCCATGGTGACCTCGGAATGGCCGCCGTGTGAGTGCTGGCGGTGCAAGGGGCGTTGATCTCCCCCCCTTCCCGTGATCGCGGCGGCGCGAGGCGGTAGGGGGCGGGTATGGACGGGCCCCGGTTCGATGCTTCCCCCGTGCATTGGGCCGGGGCTCTGCCGTCCACAACACTTCATCTTCACAGGGAGAGTTCATGCGTTCGGGCACAGTGGCACGACTGGCAGCGATACCCGTGATCATCTCGGCGTTACTGGGAGCGGAGCAGGGTGGTTGTACCTCGACCACGGGAAGCGTGAGCGGCGGCCAGGGCGGCGGACAGGCTGAGCAACCCCAAGGCAAGACGTACGGCCAGGTGATCGGCGGCAGGTGCACACAGCGCGTCGCCGAGGCTTACGTGAGTGCGGGCAGGGTTCGTGGCTACGCGGACGCCACATGCCGGGAAGCGGTGCTGAATCACTCCCTGACGGTCATCCTGGACAAGAGAGGGCCTGGCGGAGGCTGGGACGAAGTGAGCAGCAATTCGAACCATCTTTCTCCCGGAAAGGGTGCGCTCAAGAAAGTGGAGACCTCGGTAAGCTGCCAGCCCGGTTTCTACCGGGTCCGCATGAAGGCGACCGTAGAAGCGCTGAAGGACCCGAACGGGCCGGACTCCGGCGGAGCCGAGACCCCCGGAGCCGTCGTCAACAAGGAGCAGTGCTGATGGACAGGCAGGCAAGGGACTATCCGGGGATCGTGGCCTCACTGGACCTTGGCACCATGTCCGACATGACGCTGAACCGTCGCCAGCGCTTCCGTCTGTGGCGGTGGGAACACGGCGGCAGGCACCTGCACAACGCTGGCGTTCTCGTACGGAGCCGAGTCGGATTGAGGCGTGGCCGCGATGAGTCCCAGCGTCCGGGACGGTAGGACTCTCACAAACGGAGAAGCCCCCGGCCAATAGTCTCTTCAGTTGGTTTAGAGCAGTGCACGGAAGGGGTTGGAATCGCTGGCCGGTTCCGGCCGCTTCAGAGTCTCGGGCTCCGGGGCAACAGCGCGGGCGGGCAGCCATCGCCACGACGCTGACCCCAGGCGCGGACGACCCCACGGAGCGAACAGAGGTGGCTTGAGCAAGGCCATAACCAAGACCCCCGGCATCACGCCGGGGGTCTTAGTGTTTGTGCAGCTCAGAGGCGGTTGCAGTCCCAGTGTCAGCCCAGGATTTCCCCAGCATGACGCCCAGGATCACCCCGGAACCGGCTCGAACGGACCGAAACCGGAGCCAGCTTCCCTGACCCAGTCACAGGGCCACTGACCTGCAAGAACCCTGCTACGGCAGGTTCCTTGCCATGACGATCCGCTGGACCTGATTCGTACCTTCATAAATCTGCGTGATCTTGGCGTCGCGCATCATGCGCTCGACCGGGTAGTCACGCGTGTAGCCGTAGCCGCCGAGCAGCTGGACCGCATCCGTCGTGACCTCCATCGCGACGTCGGAGGCGAAGCACTTCGCCGCCGCGCCGAAGAAGGTCAGGTCGCCGTCGACACGCTGCGACTTCGCGGCCGCCGAGTAGGTGAGCTGGCGGGCGGCCTCGAGCTTCATCGCCATGTCGGCGAGCATGAACTGGATGCCCTGGAAGTCGGCGATCGGCTTGCCGAACTGCTTGCGCTCCTGGACATAGCCCTTGGCGTAGTCGAGGGCGCCCTGGGCGATGCCGAGAGCCTGGGCCGCGATCGTGATGCGGGTGTGGTCCAGGGTCTTCATCGCGGTGGCGAAGCCCGTGCCCTCCTCGCCGATCATGCGGTCGGCGGGGATGCGGACGTTGTCGAGGTAGACCTCGCGGGTCGGGGAGCCCTTGATGCCGAGCTTCTTCTCCGGGGCGCCGAAGGAAACGCCCTCGTCCGACTTCTCGACGACGAAGGCGCTGATGCCCTTGGAGCGCTTGGTCGGGTCGGTGACGGCCATCACCGTGTAGTACTCGGAGACGCCGGCGTTGGTGATCCAGCGCTTCACGCCGTTGAGAACCCAGAAGTCTCCGTCGCGTACGGCCTTCGTCTTCATGCCGGCGGCGTCGGAGCCCGCGTCCGGCTCGGAGAGGCAGTACGAGAACATCCCGTCGCCCTGCGCGAGCGGGCCCAGGTACCTCTTCTTGAGGTCTTCGTCACCCGAGAGGATCACGGGCAGGGAGCCGAGCTTGTTCACGGCCGGGATGAGGGAGGAGGACGCGCAGACGCGGGCCACCTCCTCGATCACGATCACGGTCGCCAGCGCATCGGCGCCCGCGCCGCCGTACTCCTCGGGGACGTGGACCGCGTGCAGATCGGCGGAGACCAGCGCGTCCAGAGCCTCCTGCGGGAAGCGGGCCTGCTCGTCGACCTCGGCGGCGAACGGCGCGATCTTCGCCTCGGCGAGCGAACGGATGGCGTCGCGGAGCATGTCGTGCTCTTCGGACGGGCGGTACAGGTCGAAATCAGCCGATCCGGCCAAGGTCTCTCACTCCCCAGTGACGCTAACTACCGTTAAGTAACCTGATTTTAGTGGGCTTGCTACTCCCAGGCATACGTGAGCTTGACGACAGCGGGAATCGTCCCCCCGCATCAGACCGCCCGCGAAACCCCCACCGGCCACCGGCAGCAACCGTCAACGCCCCCGCCCACGGTCACCACGACCACGGTACGCGCCCCGGTTATGCTCGGGCAGCGCACCTGAGCCCGCACTTCACTGGAGCACCGCATGGCCCTCAAGATCACCGTGATCGGCACCGGATATCTCGGCGCCACGCACGCCGCGGCCATGGCGGAGTTGGGCTTCGAAGTGCTCGGGCTCGATGTCGTTCCCGAGAAGATCGAGATGCTTTCGGCCGGCAAGGTCCCCATGTACGAGCCGGGGCTCGAGGATCTGCTCGCCAAGCATGTCGCCGGGATCGAGGGATCGAGCGGCCGACTGCGTTTCACGACCTCCTGGGAGGAGATCGGGGAGTTCGGCGACGTTCATTTTGTGTGTGTGAACACCCCGCAGAAGCACGGTGAGTACGCCTGCGACATGTCGTACGTGGACCGTGCCTTCGCCTCTCTCGCGCCGCAGCTGAAGCGGCCGGCGCTGGTCGTCGGCAAGTCGACCGTGCCGGTCGGCAGCGCGGCCCGGCTGGCGGAGCTGCTCGTCGAGCTGGCTCCGGTGGGCGTGGACGCGGAGCTGGCGTGGAACCCGGAGTTCCTGCGCGAGGGCTTCGCCGTCCAGGACACGCTGCACCCCGACCGGATCGTGGTCGGTGTGGAGAGCGAGCGCGCGGAAAAGCTGCTGCGCGAGGTGTACGCGACGCCGGTCGGCGAAGGGTCGCCGTTCGTGGTGATGGACTTCCCGACCGCCGAGCTGGTGAAGACCTCCGCGAACTCCTTTCTCGCGACGAAGATTTCGTTCATCAACGCGATGGCGGAGGTGTGCGAGGCCGCGGACGGCGATGTCGTGAAGCTGGCCGAGGCAATCGGTTACGACGAGCGAATCGGGTCCAAGTTCCTGCGGGCCGGGATCGGCTTCGGCGGCGGATGTCTGCCGAAGGACATCCGTGCCTTCATGGCGCGCGCCGGTGAGCTGGGCGCCGACCAGGCGCTGACCTTCCTGCGGGAGGTCGACTCGATCAATATGCGGCGGCGTGGCCACATGGTGGAACTGGCGCGGGACGCGGTGGGCGGTGACTCCTTCCTGGGGAAGCGGGTGGCCGTGCTGGGTGCGACGTTCAAACCGGACTCGGACGACGTACGGGATTCACCGGCGCTGAATGTGGCGGGCCAGATCCATCTGCAGGGCGGCCAGGTGACGGTGTACGACCCGAAGGGGATGGACAACGCGCGCCGTCTCTTCCCGACGCTGGGCTACGCCGATTCGGCGCTGGACGCGGTGCGGGGCGCGGATGTGGTGCTGCACCTGACGGAGTGGCGCGAGTTCCGCGAGCTGGACGCGGCGGCGCTGGGCGAGGTCGTGACCAGCCGGATCATCCTGGACGGGCGGAACGCGCTGGACGGCGCGCGCTGGCGCGAGGCGGGCTGGACGTACCGGGCGATGGGCCGCCCGCGCGCCTGAGCGGGGGGCGATGGCGGGCGGGCCGCGTGCGCGCGGTCATGACCAGCCGCAGATCTGGTCGGCACGCCGCCGCGTACGGGCCGGCCCCCGGGCGCGGTCAGCGCGCCCGCAGCCGGCGACTCCGCGCGCGGCCATGACCGCGGTCGGGCCGGCCCTCGCGGGTATCAGGCCGAGGCGTCCGGCACCGACCGGCGAGCCCGGTATGTGCGCATCTTGGCGCGGGCTCCGCAGACCGACATCGAGCACCAGCGGCGGCGGCCCGCCGGGCTGCGGTCGTAGTACGCCCATTGGCAGTCCTCCGCCTCGCACGCCTTGAGACGTGCCCAGGTCCCGTCGGCGGCCGCGGCCGCGAGTGCCTCGGCGATACGGGAGACGAGCGTGTCCGGGGTGGCCGGACGGAGCGCGGCCGTGCCGTCCTCGGCCACCGTGACCAGCAGCGGCGCCTCGGCCAGAAAGCCGTCGAGTGCCGCCGCCGAGCGGTCCGGTGCGCGGTGGCCCGCGTGGGCGAGGCATGCGGCGCGCAGGGCCTCGCGGAGTTCGCGGGCGGCAGGGACGTCCCGCTCGGCGAGACCGAAGACGGCACGGCCCTCCGTCGCGTCCAGAGCGTCGGCGCCGGTCTCGACGTCCAGCGTGTTCACCAGGGCCTCGACCAGCGCCAGGCCGCCTGGTGCGGGCGCCTTCTCATTCATGGTTGCGACGTTACCTCCGATGCGAGAGCATCAGGTAACCGTTACTGGTTGCTCTCATGTAGCGGTAACGCCGACCGAGGAGGAAACCATGGCCATCGCCACGCTGGGGGCCGTCGTTCTGGACTGTCCCGACCCCGTCGCACTCGGCCGTTTCTACGCCGCGGTGCTGGGCGGCCGGATCCAGGACGAGGGCGAGGGCTGGGTCCACCTGGCGGAAGCCCCGGGCACCCCGCTGGACTTCCAGGCCGCGCCCGGCTTCGTACCGCCGAAGTGGCCGGCTCCCGACGGCTCGCAGCAGTTCCACCTGGATCTGACGGTGGAGGACCTGGACGCGGCGGAGAAGCGCGTACTGGAGCTGGGCGCGACGGTGCTGGACGCGGACGACAGGACCCGCTCCTGGCGCGTGTACGCGGACCCGGCGGGGCATCCGTTCTGCCTCTGCGCCTGCTGACCGAGCGGCCACGGGGCGGCCCTCGCGGCCGGGGTTCAGGTGTCCAGCGCCGGCAGTGTTGCCGTCGACGGCGGGCGGCGTGGATGCGTGGCGCGGGCCAGGAACTCCGCGTCGCGTAGCACCCGGGACACGTTCGACCAGGTCAGGGCCTCGATATCCGGCTCCGGCCAGTCGCGGTCGAGGAGTTCGGCGATCACGCGGGGGAAGCAGGACACATCGCCCAGTCCCGGGGCGTGCGGGGTTCCCGTGTCGTAGGCGCCGCTGAGGGCGACCGACTCGGGGCCCGCCACCTCGCGGACGTGGTCCAGGCGGTCCGCCGTCTCGCGGATCGTCGTGGCGGTGCACGCGACCATGCACACGCCGTGATTGTCGCGCAGCAGGCCCAGCACATCGTCCGGGACCCGTGCCGGGTGGTACGAGATGACGACCGGAGCCCCGGCCACCGCGAGCACACGGCGCATCGTGTCGGCCGAGCAGCCGGCGAGGTCGACGAGAACGCCGAGGCGGTTCATCTCGCGGACGACCTCCTGGCCGAAGCGGGTCAGTCCGGTGCCCTCCGTCCAGCGGGTGCCCGCGAGGGTGAGGCTGCGGACGCCGAGTGCGTGGTACGCCCGCAGCGTGCCGAGCGAGTCGCCCAGCGCCGGGCCCGACACCGGGCCGAGCAGGGTGGCGACGCGCCCGCAGTTGTGGGCGTCGGCCATGTCGTCGGCGCTCAGCGCGAGGCGCAGGCCTTCGGGACAGGCGGCCACCAGGGAG
Organism: Streptomyces sp. NPDC048479; assembly: GCF_040651435.1. Lineage (NCBI taxonomy): Bacteria > Bacillati > Actinomycetota > Actinomycetes > Kitasatosporales > Streptomycetaceae > Streptomyces > Streptomyces sp. NPDC048479. The sequence continues at coordinate 232,434 of NZ_JBEZKA010000009.1, read as the reverse complement.
CGGACCAGGTCGATCTGCTCCAGGGTGGCGCTCAGCGCGCGGTCCCCGGTCAGTTCCGGTGGCACGTGCAGGGACAGGAACAGCGCGCCGACGCATCCGTCCCGCAGGCGCGGTATGTCGGTCTCCAGCACGCGCTCGCCCAGTTCTATGTCGTACCCGTACCCGGACGCGTATTTCAGCGCGCGGGCCAGTCCGCTGTGACCGTCGGCTATGGGGTGCGCGGCGAGGAGTTCGCGTGCGCGCTCAAGGCTTCCGGCGGGCTCTGCCAAATCGGTCGGCTCGGCGAGCTCGGCCGGCTCTGCCAAATCGGTCGGCTCGGCCAGCTCGGCCGGCTCTGCCAAATCGGTCGGCTCGGCCGGCTCGGCGAGCTCGGCCGGCTCGGCCGACACTCTTCTGCTGGGCGGGGCCGGGCCGTCGAGATCGCCGACCGCGGCGGTGGCGGCATGGGGGTCGTCCTCGAGATCTGCCATGTCTGGGTGCTCCGAGCGTCGACGGCGATTGCCGTACGGCCACCGTGGCACGGGAGCGGCGAGGGTTCACGGCAGGGTGGTGCGTTCGGGGGTACGGGGCCTCGTCCCCGTACCCCCGTCACCGCACTCAGCCGTCGAGCTGCTCGATCGTCGCGTTGGACGGTCCGCGGCCCCGCTGCAGGTCGCGGGCGACGTCTTCGGCCGCGCGCAGTGTGCGCACCGCGTTCTGCCAGGTGAGCTTCGCCAGGTCGGCGCCGGACCAGCCGCGGCGCAGCAGCTCCGCGATCAGGTTCGGGTAGCCCGCGACGTCCTCGAGCCCGGCCGGGGTGAAGGCTGTGCCGTCGAAGTCGCCGCCGATGCCGATGTGGTCGATGCCGGCGACCTCGCGCATGTGGTCGAGATGGTCGGCGACCGTCGCGGCCGTCGCCATCGGCCGTGGGTTCGCCGCCTCGAAGGCCTCGTGGACCTTCATGGCCTCCGGCGTGGTGTCCAGGTGGTGGAGGCCATGCGCGCGCATGTTCTCGTCCGCGGCCCGTGTCCAGTCGACGGCCGCCGGAAGGATGAACTTCGGTACGAACGTCGCCATGGCGATACCGCCGTTGTCGGGCAGCTGCGCCAGCACGTCGTCGGGAATGTTGCGCACGTGGTCGCATATCGCCCGGGACGACGAGTGCGAGAAGACGACCGGCGCGACCGAGGTGGCCAGCGCGTCGCGCATCGTCGGCACAGCGACGTGCGAGAGGTCGACCAGCATGCCGACGCGGTTCATCTCCCGTACGACCTCATGGCCGAAGGCCGACAGACCGCCGACGCCCACCTCGTCCGTCGCCGAGTCGGCCCACGCGATGTTGTCGTTGTGGGTGAGCGTCATATAGCGCACGCCCAGCGCGAACAGGGCCCGCAGGGTGGCGAGGGAGTTGTTGATGGAGTGGCCGCCCTCGGCGCCCATGAGCGAGGCGATACGGCCTTCGCCGCGCGCCGTCTCCATGTCGTCCGCGCTCAAGGCTGCGGCCAGGTCCGCCGGATAGCGCTCAAGGAGCTGGCGCACCCCGTCGATCTGCTCGAGGGTCGCGCTGACCGCGTCGTCGCCGGCCATGTCGCTGCGTACGTACACGGACCAGAACTGCGCGCCGACCCCACCGGAACGCAGCCGCGGGATGTCGGTGTGCAGCCGGCCGGTCTGGTCGCCGGCGATGTCGAGGCGGTCCAGGTCGTAGCGGACGTGCTGGCGCAGCGCCCAGGGCAGGTCGTTGTGGCCGTCGACGACGGGGTGGGCGGCGAGGAGTTCGCGCGCCGCGGTGAGGAAGTCCGTGGCTGAGTCCATTGCCTCTTACTTCCCGAAGCCGAAGGCGTCCGCACCTTCGACCTTGGTGCGCAGCCGCTTGCCCTTCTCGGTGGCCTGGTCGTTCAGCTCCTGCTGGAACTCCCGCATACGGGCGAGGAGTTCGCTGTCCTGCGTGGCCAGGATGCGGGCCGCGAGCAGACCGGCGTTACGGGCGCCGGCCACGGAGACGGTGGCCACGGGCACGCCCGCCGGCATCTGCACGATGGAGAGCAGGGAGTCCATCCCGTCGAGGTACTTCAACGGCACCGGCACGCCGATCACCGGCAGCGGGGTGACGGAGGCGAGCATGCCAGGCAGATGGGCCGCTCCCCCGGCGCCCGCGATGATCGCCTTGAGGCCGCGGCCGTCGGCCTCCTCGCCGTACGCGATCATCTCGCGCGGCATCCGGTGCGCGGAGACGACATCGACCTCGTAGGGGATCTCGAACTCTTCGAGCGCTTGCGCGGCGGCTTCCATGACGGGCCAGTCGGAGTCCGAGCCCATGACGATGCCGACGAGGGGGCTGGCTGCGGGGCTGGTCATTCCGTGATCGTTCCTCTGAGATAGCCGGCTGCGTGACGGGCGCGCTCCAGCACGTCGTCCAGGTCGTCGCCGTAGGTGTTGACGTGCCCCACCTTGCGGCCGGGCTTCACGTCCTTGCCATACATATGGATCTTGAGCTGCGGGTCGCGGGCCATGCAGTGCAGATAGGCCGCGTACATGTCGGGGTAGTCGCCGCCCAGCACATTGCACATGACCGTCCAGCCGGCGCGCGGGCGCGGGTCGCCGAGCGGGAGGTCGAGGATGGCGCGGACATGGTTGGCGAACTGCGAGGTGACCGCGCCGTCCTGGGTCCAGTGGCCGGAGTTGTGCGGGCGCATGGCGAGTTCGTTGACCAGGATGCGGCCGTCGGTCGTCTCGAAGAGCTCGACCGCGAGATGGCCGACGACGCCGAGGTCCTTCGCGATCCGCAGGGCGAGCTCCTGGGCCTGGCCCGCGAGCGCCTCCGGCAGATTCGGCGCGGGCGCGATCACCGTGTCGCAGACGCCGTCGACCTGCTGGGACTCGACGACGGGATAGGCGACGGCCTGGCCGTGCGGAGAGCGGACGATGTTCGCCGCGAGCTCGCGGGTGAAGTCGACCTTCTCCTCCGCGAGGACGGGGACACCGGCCCGGAACGGGGCCTCGGCCTCGTGCTGCGTACGGACGAACCAGACGCCCTTGCCGTCGTAGCCGCCGCGCACCGTCTTGAGGATGACGGGGAAGCCGCCCACCTCCTCGGCGAACGCCGACACATCGGCGGGGTCCGCGACGATGCGGTGGCGCGGGCAGGGCGCGCCGAGCTCGTCGAGCTTGGCGCGCATCACGCCCTTGTCCTGCGCGTGCACCAAGGCGTCGGGCCCCGGCCGGACGGGGATGCCGTCCGCCTCCAGGGCCCGCAGGTGCTCGATCGGGACGTGCTCGTGATCGAAAGTGATCACGTCGCAGCCCCGCGCGAACTCACGCAGCGTGTCCAGGTCGCGATAGTCGCCGATGACGACCTCGCTGACCACCTGGGCCGCCGAGTCCTGCGGAGTGTCACTGAGGAGCTTGAATCTGATGCCGAGGGGGATGCCCGCCTCGTGGGTCATACGGGCGAGCTGACCGCCGCCGACCATGCCGACTACCGGGAACGTCACCCTCTTAGGGTATCCGCCGCCCCGGTGCGCCCTGCCTCCCGCGGCCCCGGTCCGTCGTCGCCCTTGTCACAGTCCCGCCACGCCGTTGCAGACGTCCGCGGGCAACTCCTGAGGGTGGTGGTTAGCATGGCTGAGTTGACGACACCGACCCGAACGGGGCTGAGCGATCACCATGAGTGAACGAAGCGCACTGCGCGTGCCGCTTGATCAGCTCACGCGCGAGTTCGCGAAGTTCGGCGCGGTTGGTGCGGTGGGGCTCCTGGTGGACCTGGGAGTCTTCAATCTCGTACGGACTCTCACGGACCTCCCTGTGGTACGGGCGAGCATCGTGGCCACGGTCGTCGCGATCGCCTTCAACTATGTGGGCTTCCGCTACTTCACCTACCGGGACCGCGACAAGACCCGCAGGACCAAGGAGCTGACGCTCTTCTTCCTGTTCAGCCTGGTCGGGCTGGTGATCCAGAGCGGGGTGCTCTACGCCGCGACGTACGGCTTCGGCTGGGACAGTCCGCTCCAGAGCAATGTGTTCAAGTTCCTCGGTATCGGCATCGCGACGCTGTTCCGCTTCTGGTCGTACCGCACCTGGGTGTTCCGGGCGCTCCCGGTGCGCGAGGCCGTACAGACCGCGGAGTCCTTCCTCGGGCAGCGGCCGCCGCAGCCCGACCGGGTCTCCCGCTGAGCCCGGTCGCACGCTGAGCCTGCTCGCCCGCTGAGCCGCGCCGCCCGCCGAGCCCGGTCGCACGCTGAGCCTGCTCGCCCGCTGAGCCCGGGCTCCCGCTGAGCCCGGTCGCACGCTGAGCCTGAGCCGCACGCCGGCTGTCCGACGGCTATCTGACCATCGGCGTCTGCTCGTCCCGGCGGCCGCGCTGCACCCGGCTCAGGAAGAGCGCGAAGACCGGCGGATCCTGCTGGAGCAGCTCGAGCCGTCCGCCGTCCGCCTCCGCCAGATCGCGGGCCACGGCCAGTCCGATGCCTGTCGAGTTGCGGCCGCTGATGGTCCGCTCGAAAATCCGCGCGCCGAGGTCGGCCGGTACGCCGGGGCCCTCGTCGGTCACCTCGACGACGGCCTGATTTCCGGTGACGCGAGTGCGGACGGCGACGGTGCCGCCGCCGTGCATGAGGGAGTTCTCGATCAGCGCGGCGAGGACCTGGGCGACCGCGCCCGGGGTGCCGACGGCCCGCATGCCCTGCCGTCCCGAGCAGACGATCGCCCGGCCCGCGCTGCGGTAGGCCGGCCGCCACTCCTCCAGTTGCTGCTTGACGACCTCGTCCAGATCGAAGACGACGGCGGAACCGGTGCGCGGATCACGGGCGTTGGTGAGCAGCCGCTCCACCACGTCGGTGAGCCGCTCCACCTGGGCGAGCGCGATGCTCGCCTCCTCCTTCACCGTCTCGAGGTCCTCGGCGACGGTGATCTCCTCCAGCCGCATGGAGAGCGCGGTCAGTGGCGTACGGAGCTGGTGCGAGGCGTCCGCGGCGAGCCGGCGCTCGGCGGTGAGCATGCGCGCGATGCGCTCGGCGCTGGCGTCGAGGACGTCGGCGACCCGGTCGAGCTCGGGGACGCCGTAGCGCTTGTGGCGGGGGCGCGGGTCGCCGGAGCCGAGGCGCTCGGCGGTCTCGGCGAGGTCGGTGAGCGGCGAGCCGAGCCGGTTCGCCTGGCGTACGGCGAGCAGTACGGCGGCGACGACCGCGAGCAGCGACACCGCGGCGATGATCAGCAGGGTCCGGCCGACCTCGCGGGTGACGGAGGAACGGGATTCCTCGACAGTGACGGACTCGCCGCGCTCGCCGCGTGCGACGCCGCGGATGACGCTGCCGGAGGGGCGCTCGCCGATCGCGATGGGCGCGCGGCCGGGGATCTGGATCTGCGCGTACCGCTTGGCGCCGCTCTGCTCGGCCAGGATGTCCGGGTTGACGGGCTCGCCGCCGATGAGCCGGCTGTCGACGATGCTGACGAGGCGGAGGGCCTCGGAGTCCACGCTTTCCTGGGCGCTGCTGCTGATGGTGCGGGTCTCGACGAGGACGAGCGAGACCCCGAAGACGGCGATGACGACGAGCACGACGGCGAGCGTGGAGTTGATCAGGCGGCGGCGCAAAGTGCCCTCCGGGCGGGACGCGGTGTACGGGGAGTGCCCGTACTTCAGCCTAGGCCTCGTGGCACGGTTTCCTGTCCGGTGCGGGTTCCGTGCGGGCTCCGCCCCCGTGCCTCAGCTCTTCGCCGTGCCTCAGCTCTTTTCGAAGCGGAAGCCCACTCCCCGGACCGTGGCGATGTAGCGCGGGTTCGCCGCGTCGTCGCCGAGCTTCTTGCGCAGCCACGAGATGTGCATGTCCAGCGTCTTGGTGGACGACCACCACGTGGTGTCCCAGACCTCGCGCATCAGCTGGTCGCGGGTGACCACCCGGCCCGCGTCCCTGACGAGGACCCGCAGCAGGTCGAACTCCTTGGCCGTGAGCTGGAGCTCCTCGTCGCCCATCCAGGCCCGGTGCGACTCGACGTCGATCCGTACGCCGTGGGTGGCGGGCGCCGGGACCGGCTCGGTGGCGCCGCGCCGCAGCAGGGCCCGTACCCGGGCGAGCAACTCGGCGAGGCGGAACGGCTTGGTGACGTAGTCGTCGGCGCCGGCGTCCAGGCCCACCACGGTGTCCACTTCGTCGGCGCGGGCGGTCAGCACCAGGACGGGCACGGTGTGGCCCTCGGCACGCAGCCGTCTGGCGACCTCCAGGCCGTCCATGCCGGGCAGCCCGAGGTCGAGGACGACGAGGTCCACGCCGCCGACAAGTCCGGCTTCGAGCGCGGTCGGACCGTCTTCGCGCACCTCGACCTCGTACCCCTCCCGACGTAGGGCGCGGGCCAGCGGCTCCGAGATGGAAGCGTCGTCCTCGGCGAGCAGTACACGGGTCATGTGGGTGATGGTAGTCCGCGCGACTCGCAGGTTGGCGCTTGATCGTCAAGGCCTGCGGGTCTGGGATGCAATCATGGTTGCCGCCTTCGAATCAGGGCAGCGGTTCCTTTAAATCCTGTGATCCATGTCTCAAGTCCTTCCATATGCCACTGTGTCGTGACGTATGGTGGCGAGAAGCCTGTGCACTACACGGGACCTTTGGCCTGCTGAGCGCGCCAAGGGTCTCTTTTCTGCGCGAGGTTGGCCCTGCCGGCCTCGAAGACAGTGAATGACCGATGGACCGGGCCTGGTGCGCGACACAGCGCGCGAGGCGTGGATCCCGGTGCGGACTGCCCCTCGGCTCCCGCTTCTGCGGAGCGAACCCCTCAAACGTGGGGTGGGGCACATCCGTTGCCGGTGCCGGCCACCCCCACACCGGGCGCGTACCGCTCACAAAGCACCGCGTCCCGACCAAGCAAGGATCGACCATGGCGTCCAGCCTGACGAAGGACTCGGCCAGCTCCGCTGTCTCCGAGAAGACCTTCCTCGGCCACCCCCGCGGCCTGGCCACTCTCTTCATGACCGAGATGTGGGAGCGCTTCAGCTACTACGGCATGCGCGCCCTTCTCGTGTACTACCTGGTTTCCGGCGGTGCCGACGCGGCAACCGGCAGCCAGGGCGGCGGCCTCGCGATGACCACGGCCATGGCCACGGCGATCTACTCCGTCTACGTCTCCATGGTCTACCTCATGGCCATGCCGGGCGGCTGGTTCGGCGACCGCGTATGGGGCGCTCGCAAGACCGTCACCATCGCCGGCTTCGTGATCATGGCAGGCCACGGCTTGCTGGCCGTCCCCGGTCAGGCGATGTTCTTCGTCGGTCTGGTACTCGTCGCCGTCGGCTCCGGTCTGCTGAAGGCCAACATCTCCACGATGGTCGGCCACCTCTACGACGGTCCGGACGACCCGCGCCGTGACGGTGGCTTCACGATCTTCTACATGGGCATCAACCTCGGTGCCTTCGCCGCCCCGCTGGTCATCGGCACGGTCGGCAAGGAGTACAACTGGCACCTCGGCTTCGCGCTCGCCGCGGTCGGCATGGCGCTGGGCCTGGCCCAGCTGCTGTTCGGCACGCGCCACCTGAGTGCGAAGAGCAGCGTCGTCCCGAACCCGCTGTCCGCCGATGAGCGCAAGGCCGTTCTGACCAAGGTCGTCGCCGTCGTCGCCGTCCTCGCCGTTTTCTACGGCGCCGTGGTCGCCATGGGCGTCTACACGCTGAACTGGGCCCTCGTCCCGCTGACTCTGGCCGGCCTGATCATCCCGATCGCCGTGCTGGTCCGCATCAAGCGCGACAAGGACCTCAGCCCCGGCGAGCACTCGAAGATGAGCGCCTACATCTGGTTCTTCGTGGCCGCCGCCGTCTTCTGGATGATCTACGACCAGGGTGGCTCCACCCTGTCCCTGTTCGCGGACGGCAAGACCGCGGGCACCCTGTTCGGCTTCGACTTCTCGGCCACCTGGTACCAGTCGCTGAACCCGCTGTTCGTCATGGCACTGGCCCCGGTCTTCGCCTGGCTGTGGCTGTGGTTGGCCCGTAAGAACCAGGAGCCCAGCACCATCGTTAAGTTCACGATGGGCCTGGTCGTCGTCGGCGCCTCGTTCTTCGTGTTCATCGTGCCGATGGGCATGGCCGGTGACGGCACGAAGGTCAGCCCGATGTGGCTGGTCTCGATCTACATGATCCAGACGATCGCCGAGCTGTGCCTCTCCCCGGTCGGCCTGTCGGTCACCACGAAGATGGCGCCGCAGAAGTACGCCAGCCAGATGATGGGTGTCTGGTTCCTCGCCGTCACCGCCGGTGACTGCGCCACGGGTCTGCTCGCGCTCGCGGGTGTCGATCTCAACGGAACCTCCATCATCGCCATGCAGGCGCTGCTTGCCGTCGCGGCCGGTGTCGCGATCTACATGTACCGCAAGAAGGTTGAGTCGCTGATGGGCGACGTCCACTGACGTAGCTCGTACGCGCAGCCAAAGGGCCGCCGCACCGTATTCGGTGCGGCGGCCCTTTGCCGTGTCAGCGCTGCTCTATCGGATTCCGCGCAGTCGGCGCCACGGGGTGAACGTGAACACCGCGCCGCCCAGCAGGATCACTGTGCCGGCGACCAGAGCGAGGGCGCGCAGGGCGCCGTTGTCCTCGGCGCCCGTCTGGGCGAGGCCGCCGCTCGTGCTCGTGCCGCCGCTGGACGTGGTGCCGCCGCCGCTGTCACCGCCCGACGCGCCGCCCGGCTGGGCCGAGGTGTCGAGCTCGAGGGAGACGGCCGCCGAGCCCTTGCCCGTGCACGGGATGCTGATCTTCTGGCCGCCCAGGGTGACGTCGATCGTCAGGGTGCCGGGGCTGAGCGTGGACTTGCCGCTCGCGCCCGGTTTGTACGTACCGGTCATATCAGGCAGGTCCACCGGCTTTCCCTGCTCCAGCGGATCCTTGTTGGCAGGGCCTGTGACGGGGACGGTGCCCTTGTCGACGCCACCGAGCAGGACCGCCATGGACGGCTTGAGGGCACCGGCGGGGAGTGCCGCCGGGCTGTTCATGACGCCCTTGGCGGTCTTGACGACCAGGTCGTAACTGCCGCCGTTCTTCTTGGCGTTGATCGTCACCTTGGAGTTGATGCTCGCCGGGCCCGGCGACTTGCAGGCGAAGGTGACGGCGACCTCCTTGCCGGGGAAGTCGCTCTGGCCGCCGTCGCCACCGCCGGAGGCCGTACCACCGGAGGTGGTGGTGCCGCCGGAGGTGGTCGTGCCGCCCGACGTCGTCGTACCGCCGGACGTCGTCGTACCGCCTGAGGTGGTTCCGCCGGACGTCGTCGTGCCGCCGGACGTACCGCTGCCGTCCGACACCTTGATCGTCGCAGCGGACTTGACCGTCTCCTTCGGCGTGCACTTGGTGTCGGTGGACATCGGCTTGGAGACGTTGATGTTGTACCCGTCGGGCGTCAGCGTGACCTCGCCGGCCTTGGTCAGCTTGATCTTGCCCTTCATGTCGGACAGCTTCATCGGGCTGTTCTTGGGGATCGGCGGGTTCGTCCGCGGCCCCTCCATGGCGATGTCCGCGGTCTGCGTGCCGGCCGCCTTGAGCGTGCCGGTGGGCTTCACCGTGTCCTTCTCCAGGTCGATGATGTCGGGGTTCTTGGAAGCCGCCTCGACGAACTTCCACACCACTTCGACCTCATCGCCGACCTTCGCCTCGGCGGGCGCGGTGATCTCGACCTTGGTGGTGCCCTGCACGGGTGGCAGGCCCGAGATGGGCGGTGGGATGCACTCCGTCCGGTACGAGACCTCGGCTGCCTGGGCGGGGCTTGCGGCCAGCAGAATCCCCGCGCCGCCGAGCATCAGCGCGACTCCGGCCGCGCTCATCCTCCGTTGCGTGCTCACGAATGTCCCTTCGTCGTGGACCGGTTCTCTGACGGTGCGGAGTCAGGCGTGAACCACGGCAGAGCCGCCGTGGTGGTCGTGGTGCTCTTCGGCGCTGCGGACGGCTGCGCGCGGGACCCGGAGCCTGGGCGGCGGAACGTGGGCAGCCGAACGGTGCGGTGGCGGCCGTTGCCGCGTGGGCGGAGGCTGCCGTTGCCGCGTGGGCGGAGGCGGTCGACGATCGCCATGCCGATACGGAAGACGGCGGCCGGTACGACGACGGCCAGCAGCAGCCAGAAGATCGTGACGCCCCACGGCCTACCGACGCCCCACGGCTGCTCGACGAGCACCTTGGTGCCGTACTTCACGGAGACCTGGTAGTCGCCGTGTGCCCCGGCGGACAGCTGGACCGGCAGCTTGACCTGCGCCTTCTGGCCGGGCGCAATGGTGCCGCGCCACTGCTGCTCCTCCCACTGCGGGGCGAAGACGCCGTGCGAGGTGCCGACCTGGAAGACAGGGTCGCGCACGGGCGCGGAGCCGAGGTTGCCGACGGTGAACTCGAGCCGGCGGGACGGCGGGGCGCCGAAGAAGACGAGGATGCCGGATTCGCCCTCGAGCCGGGTGGCGGCGAGGACGGCGAGCCTGCCGGCGCCCGCCTGCTGCGGCAGCGGTGCGGTGGGGTGACCGGCGACGGTGAACGGGGCGTCGACGACGGCCTGTTCACCGGTCACGGTCGCTACGTGCACCACGCAGGGGCAGGGCCTGGGCGGCTCGGCAACCGGCATCTCCTTGCTGAAGGAGCCCTTGGCGTCGGTGGTGACGGCGCGGCCGTCGGAGTTGGCGCAGGCGTTGGTGCCGCCGATCACGCCTCTGTCAGGCACAGCCTGCCCGCAGATGAGCATCATGAGGAGCGTGCCCGGCCGCCATCCGGTACCGCTGACGGTGATGTCGCCGCCCTTGCCGGCCTGCACCTGGGAGAGCTTGACCGCGGGCTTTCCGTCGGCCGCGGAGGCGGGGAGCGCGGGGAGGAGCAGCAGCAGAGGGAGCAGGGCGAGAAGGACAGCGAGGGCGTTGGGGTGGTGGGCGGTGGAGTCTCCCCCACCCCGCCACTTCCCGTAGCCGGGGGCAAGGCCCCGGGCCCCCGGGCGGTGGAGGGCACGCGGGGGCTGACGCCCATCGACCCCTACGGCGTCAGCGTCGCGACGCCCGACGACCCCTGCGGCGTCAGCTCTGTGGTGCATCGTCATGTTCCTGACCTCGCCAAGTGCCGGTCGTTGTCCGTCTGTTCAGAGGTCGGATCGGGGGCCGGGGGGTGGCGTCGGCGCCGTACCCACCACAGTGTCGTCGCGGCCGTGGTGAGCAGAGCCGCGACCGCGCCCCCCACCGTCCTCCAGGGGACGAAGGCCGCCGATACCGAGGCCTCGGCCCTCGCGTCGCCCGAGGCCGTCGCATCGATGTGGACGGTCACCTTGTTCAGCGAGGGAGGATCGGTCCACTTCTCGGTGATCCTGACGCGCTGGGCCGGGAGCAGTTCCACCGGCAGCGTCCGCGGCGCCCGGCGCAGCACCTGCCCGAACAGACCGTCCGCGCGGAACGCGACCCGCGGGGTCAGCGCCGTATTGCCGCGGTTCACCAGGCTGTAGCGGATCGCGCCGCCGGCGACCGACACGTCCTCGACCGTGAGCGCCGCCAGCGTCGGGCCGCTCACCCGCAGCTGGATCCGTACGCCCACCGCACGGCCGCCGGACTCCGCCACGACCGCGCCCGGATGGTCGCCGGGGAGTGCGCCAGGAGGGACCGTGACCGAGAAGGGGACCTCCGCCCTGGTGCGGGGCGGGACCGTCACCCGGTTCGCGGCGAGCGTGATCCAGGTGCCCGCATCCTTGGACTGCCGCGCGCCCCGTACCGCGGGCGCGCCGCCCGCGGTGTTGAACATATCGGCGGACCTGAGCCGGACGGCAAGCGGCTTCGCGCCCCGGTTCGTCACGGAGAGCTTGTCCTCGAGGACGGTGCCGGGCACGCCTTCCATATAGATGTACGGTCTGCCTCCGCCCGCCGCCGGTTCCGCCGTCCACGTCGGCTCGCCGGACGCCCACGCGGCAGGGGCGCACAGCCCACAGAGCGCGCACAGCAGCACGGCGACGGCGAGGGCGGCGGCGAGGCGTGCGCGCACGTGCACGGGTCAGCTCGCGGCGCGCTGTCCGCGCCGGGTCAGCCACAGCACCCCGGCCGCTCCGGCCAGCAGGACCGTCCCGCCGAGCGTGCCGAGCGCGAGGGCCGAGTCGACCGGGCCGGTCTTGGGGAGTTCGCCGCCCGACTGGGCGTTCTGCCCCGTACCGCCGTCGGCACCGCCGCCGCCCGAACCGCCGCCCGCCGCCGTGACGCCGAGTTCCAGCGAGGGCTTGGGGTTGTTCTTGGGTGTGCACGTCGTCGTCGTACCGAGCGCCTTGATCGTCAGCACTCCGGCGGTGAAGGTGACCTTGCCGCTCTTCTTCGGGGTGTACGTCCCCGTCAAGTCATTGATCTTGATAGGGGTGTTGGCCGGGATCGCCGCCTCGTTCGAGGGCCCGGAGACCGCGACCGAGCCCTCCTCCGCGCCGCCCAGCTTGATCAGCGCGCTCGGCTTCATCGCGCCCTTGCCGAGCTCCACCGGGCTGGAGGAGACGCCTTTCTGGAAGGACATCGTCAGCCGGTAGCCGCCGCCGCTCCTGACGCTCTTGATATCGATCGGCGAGACCGCGCCTTTTGGCCCGATCGGAGTCTGACACTGGTAGTCGACGTCCACGACACTGGCTTGGGCGGCAGGGGCGGCCATCAGCACCACCGAGCCCGCCACCGCTGCTGCCAGCGCGAGAGCTGTCCGCTTCTGGTACGACACCTCGAGTTCCCCTCAGGCCGGAAGTTGCTGCCTGATGTCGCCGAAGTTACTGACGGCACATCAGATCGGGCGCTCAAGGTACGCCTGGGACCTTGGGGAGGGAAGACAAAGAGCACGCCGTATTGACGTGCTCTACAAGAGATTCAAAACCTGCCGTGGACCGCTGCGCGCGGCGCTAGGAGGGCGCGGCGAGCTCCGCCCAGACCGTCTTGCCCGACGCGCCGGGCACGCGGACAACTCCCCAGTCCAGACAGAGACGTTGGACGATGAACATCCCGTGTCCGCCGGGCCGTCCGGCCCGGTGCGGGGTGCGCGGGGCGGGCTGGCCGGTGCCCCGGTCGGTGACTTCCAGACGCAGCACTTTCCCGTCGCAGCCGACTTTCAGCTGCTCCGGGCCATCGGCGTGCAGGCAGGCGTTGGTGACCAGTTCGGATACGACCAGCAGCACATCCTCCGCCGCCGCCCGCCGGTCGGCGCTGGCGGCGGGCAGCCAGCCCCAGTCGTACAGCGCCTGGCGGGTGAAGTCGCGGGCCATCGGAACGATGCCGCTGGCGCTGCCCAGGGCAAGACTGCGCACCGCACCGCCGGGTGCACCGGAGGCAGGGGCGGCGCCGGCGCCGTTCGGCTCGGGGCCGAGGTCGCCCGGCGGCTGCTGCCGGGTGGTGCTCATCAGCGCTTCACCTCACCGATTCACCAAATTGCCATGACTTGAATACACAGAGTGCGGGGTCGTCAACGTTCTGCGGAGGTTCTCCTGCCCTGCCGAATCGTGACAACACCCACTGCGCCGAAGCGGCGCGCGTGACGCGGACAACAAAGGGGGGCGACAGTCAGTCGGAGAGGGCCGCTTCGAGGGAGTCGTGCACGGTGAAGACCGCATCTGCTCCGGTGATCTCGAAGACCCTGGCCACTACGGGCAGCATCCCGGCCAGATGGACCCCTCCCCCGGCCGCCTCGGCCTTCAGTCGCGCGCCGAGCAGCACATTGAGCCCGGTGGAGTCGCAGAACTCGAGTTCCGAACAGTCGATGACCAGCCGTACCCGGCCCTGCTCGACCGCGTCGTCCAATGGCGCGCGCAGCAATTCGGCGGTGTGGTGATCCAGCTCACCCGCCGGTTTCACCACCTCGCTGTGGCCCTCGGTCCGAACCTCGACCTGAAGTCGGCCCCGGTTCGCGCTGCCGACCGTCCCGCGGTCCATGCCCGTCCCTCTTCGCCGTGTCGTGCGCTGCATCGTTCGCCGCATCGCCGTCGTGTCATCGGAGTGTCGCTGCGTGCGTCGAGCGCCGTCGTCGGACGGCGTGGACGCCCGACGAAGAGTAGCCCTTCCATGCGCCGACGGGTAGCCGAACTCTGCACCATAACGGACATATGGAATATATGGCACTTGCAACTGCCCGCACTGACCGGGTAGGCCTAGTACGGACACAACCAACACGACCGGCTTTGGAGGCGCCGCTCACCGCAGCAGCACGTATTGGCATCGGCGGCCATATGCCGAGAACGATGGAGGAGACCATGTCACCCCGGCTCGACGCATCGCGTACCCCCACCGCGCCGTCGACACACGCCCCCGCCCCCGAACCCGAGAACCTGGAAAGCCTGAACGGGCTGAACGGGCTGAACGGGCTCCCGCAGATCCCACCCTTCAACGAGGTGGGACCAGTGGACGCGCGCGCCCTGTCGAAGACGCTCTTCGGACGCCTCGAATCCCTCGAGGAAGGCACGCACGAGTACGCCTACGTACGCAATACGCTCGTCGAACTCAACCTGGCGCTGGTCAAGTTCGCCGCCTCCCGGTTCCGCTCCCGCAGCGAACCGATGGAGGACATCATCCAGGTCGGCACGATCGGCCTGATCAAGGCGATCGACCGCTTCGAACTCAGCCGTGGCGTCGAATTCCCGACCTTCGCGATGCCGACCATCGTCGGCGAGATCAAGCGATTCTTCCGCGACACCAGTTGGTCGGTGCGGGTGCCGCGCCGCCTCCAGGAGCTGCGGCTCGACCTCGCGAAGGCGGGCGACGAACTCGCCCAGCAGCTCGACCGCGCGCCCACCGTCGGCGAACTGGCGCAGCAGCTCGGCATCAGCAACGACGAGGTCGTCGAGGGCATGGCGGCGAGCAACGCGTACACCGCGAGTTCGCTGGACGCCCAGCCCGAGGAGGACGACACCGAGGGCGCGCTCGCGGACCGCATCGGCTACGAGGACCACGGACTCGAGGGCATCGAGTACGTCGAGTCGCTGAAGCCGCTGATTGCAAGCCTTCCGCCACGGGACCGTAAAATCCTCTCCCTGCGTTTCGTCGCCAATATGACGCAGTCGGAGATCGGCGAGGAGCTCGGAATCTCGCAGATGCATGTGTCCCGGCTGCTGTCCCGCACCCTGGTCAGGCTCCGGAAGGGTCTGACGCTGGAGGAGTAACGGGGGACACGCCGCACAGGCCACTGGAAGGGCCCATTCCGTCAAGGAATGGGCCCTTCCCCGTTATTGACGGGGCAGTCCTGATTGGTCCACATTGAGCCTGGGGTAGGTGGGGGGATGAACATGGCTCTTGGGGAGGGCTGCCCTGCGGCGTACGCACCACTGGAACAGCTGATGGGCCGCCGTCTGGGCAGGGAATGTCTGTATGTGCCGTCGTGCCGCATCGGGCTCTACGTGGCACTGCGCCACTGGTGCCCGCCCGGCGGGCGGGTGTTGATGTCGCCGGTCAACGACGACGTCATCTTCTTCGTGGTGCTCGCCGCCGGACTGCGTCCCGTACAGGCGCCGCTCAACGCCGAGGACGGGTCCATCGACACGGCCGCCGTCGCCGACTCCGTATGGCGCGGGCTGTCCGCCGTGATCACCACCAATCTGTACGGAAATCCCGATCCGGTCCCCGAACTGCGCGCCCACTGCGACCGGTTGGGGATCCCGCTCATCGAGGACGCCGCGCACGCGATCGGCAGCGAGGTGGCGGGACGGCCGGTGGGAACCTTCGGTGATGCGTCCGTCTTCAGCCTTTCCAAGCACACCGGGGCCAAGACCGGCGGATTCCTCGCTGTCGCGGATCCGGCGCTGCGGTCGACACTGGAGCGGGCACGGGACGAACTCCTGGAACCTGCACGGCTGTCGGCGGAGATCGCGTACGGCCTGCGACCGTACGCCGAGGCCGGTGTGCGGGGACTGCGGCTCGTCCGGGCGGCCCGCGCCACCCAACGGCTGCTCGGTCTCGAGGAGCGCGAGGACATCCGGATGGAACTGCGGCCCGGCGAGCTCAAGCAGGCGATGTCCACCGCACCCGCGCTCGCGGACTTCCACTCCTGGATACGCGTGGACATGCACGACTACCGGCTCAGACCCGGCGGGCTGCGGCTGCGGCGTACGGAGCGGCTGCTGACCCGCCTCGACGGCCGGCTGGCCGCGCATCGCGCCGGCACCCGGCGCCTGTACGCCACCGAGTGGGCGCCGGCGCGGCCCGGACCGGTGCAGCCGCTGTTCCGGGTGCCGCTGCTGGTCGAGGACCGCGACGCGGCCATCGCCGCACTCGCACGCCACCGGATCACGGTCGGCTATCTCTACGACCCGCCGCTCGACACGTACGCCGGCGAGGTCTTCACCGACCCGTCGCCCGTACCGGACCGGGCCGCCTGGTTCGCCCGGCACGCCCTGCCCGTCGATCCGCTCCGCGCGGACCAGGTGATATCCGTTCTCACGGAACTGCGCGCGCGGCCCGCCCCGCCGCCCGGAGCCGAAGCGGCCCCGCCGTCCACGCAGGGCGAGCACGGTGTCTGACACCACCCGGCTGCGCAAGCCGTCCGATGCCGTGCCTTCGGCCGAGCCGTCCGCCCCCGACGTGTCCGAGGCGGACGGGTCCCGGGCGGACATGTCCCAGGCAGACGGCTCGGCGGTGAGCGCGGCCCCCAGCGGCGACTCGATGTTCCGCAACGCCTACGCCCTGATGCTCTCCACCGGCGTCTCCGCCGCGCTGGGCCTCGGCTTCTGGCTGGTGGCCGCCCGCTACTACACCAAGGAGTCGGTCGGCGAGGGCTCGGCCGCCATTGCCGCGATGCGGCTGCTGGCCTCCATCACCGCGACGACCATGATCGGCGCGGTGGTGCGGTACGTGCCACGGGCCGGACGGGCCACCGGACCCCTGGTGTGGCGGGCGTACGCCGCCAGCTCGCTGGTGGTGTGCCTCGCCTCCGTGGCGTTCCTGTTCACGCTCGACCTCTGGGGGCCTTCGTACGCGCCTCTCGGCGGACTCACGGCGGGTGTGGTCTTCACCGCGTCCTGCGTCGCCTGGGCGCTGCTGACGCTCCAGGACGGTGTGCTGACCGGGCTGCGCAAGGCCGTGTGGGTGCCCGTCGGCAACGCCGTCTTCTCCATCGGCAAGCTGCTGCTGCTCGCCGTCTTCGCCACCGCCATGCCCGTCCTGGGCATCTTCGTCTCCTGGGCCGCGGCCATCGGCCTGTCCGTACTGCCGCTGGCCTGGCTGATCTTCCGCAGGCTCATCCCGCGGCAGGTCGCGGCCGACCGCGACCGCGAGCCGCCCAGCCTCCGCGAGATCAGGCGCTTCCTCGCCGGTGACTCGGTCGGTTCGCTGTTCTCGCTGGCGATGATCAATCTGCTGCCGGTGATGGTCGCGATCCACTTCGACGCCGCGCACAACGCGTACTTCTACATCGCGTACACCGTCGGCGGGACGATGGAGTTCATGGCCATCAATATGGCCTCCTCGCTGACCGCCCACGCCTCGCACAACCCGGAGACCTTGGCCGCCGGGGTGCGGGGCGCGCTGCGCCGGATGTCCGTGCTGCTGGTGCCGGTCGTGCTGTTCCTCGTCGTGCTCGCCCCGCAGATCCTCGCCCCGTTCGGCCACACCTACGCCGAGCACGGCACCACGGTGCTGCGGCTGCTGGCCGCGGCCGCGCTGCCGCGGGTCGCCGTCGAGCTGTACATCGGAGTGCTGCGCGTCCAGGGGCGTACGGGCGTGCTCGCCGCGCTGCAGGGCGCGATGTGCACGCTGGTGCTGGGCAGCGCGGCGCTGCTGCTCGGCCCCGTCGGGATCCCTGGCGCGGGCCTGGCGATGCTGCTCTCGATGACGCTGATGGCCGCGGTGTCGGTGCCCGGGCTGCGCGCCGCGCTGTCGGGCCGCGAGCCGAAGCCCTCCCGGCTGGGCCGGCTGCTGCACCGGGGCCGCGAGAAGGAGATCGACTACGGCACGAACTGGGCCAGGAAGGCCGCCGAGCGGCGCGAGCGGGCCGACCGGGAGGAACAGGAGTTCGACTCCGACTGGGCGCGCCGGACCGCTTACCTGCGGGGCGGGCACGACACGGCGACGCCCGCACTCGGCATCCCGGTGTACGTACCCGAGCCCGCGGACGAGCGGCCTTCCGCACCCGGCGGCGACGAGCTCCGGCTGACCAGCTGGCTGTGGCTGTGGCTCGGGCTGGCCGCCGGGCTCTTCTGGATTCCGCTCTCCCGCGCCGAGGACCTCGGCCGGAACCGGCTGTCCGGCGGCGAGCTGCTCGACGCGCTGCCGCCGGTCACGCTCACCGCAGGCATCCTGCTCGTCGTCGTGTACTGCGCGGCCGTCGCGCTCCAGCGGCCGCGGCTCGCCCTGACCGGCGCGGCCCTGCTGGTGACGGTCGCCGCCCTGCACACCGCGCCGCTGCTGCTCGGCATCCGGCCGGAGCCGGCCGAGGGCTCGTGGGCCGAAGCGTTCGCGGACTTCCTCGCCGAGGCGGCGGGCCTGGACAGCCCGGCCGGTGTCCTGAGCGTGCTGCCCGCCGCGCTCCAGGCGCTCTGCCTCGCGCTCGCAGCGGTGACGCTGCGCGCGGCGGGCGCGGGCGAGCGGGTCACGGCGGGCGCGGTGTGGGTGCTGGCGGTGGCCGGGTGGGCGGCCCAGGACACGGTGGCGGCTGCCGCGCTGCCGGTGTTCGCCGGATTCGCCGGGCTGTACGCGGCTGCGGCGGCCGGTGCGGCGGTACGCCGCCGCCGCACCGGCCGGCGCGCTGTCAGCGGCTCGGAACCGTCTGCTTGAAGTAGCGGTCGCCGCCCGCCTTCCGGTAACCCTCCAGCGCCGGGCCCTCGTTGACGGTGAGATCGCATTTCGCCTCGGCGGAGGTCGCCCGGTTCCAGTGGACCATCGCCTTCACCTTCGGCATGGTCCTGATGACCCCGGGAATGGCCGAGTACCAGCCGCGCTGCCGGTCCGGGTCCGCCGGGTCGGGCGCGGTGGCGAACTCCGCCATCATCAGCGGTTTCTTCGCGGAGATGTTCTCCAGCAGCCAGTCGTAGGTGGGCCGCTGGCTCTCGTCGAAGTCGTTCCAGTCGGTGGTGTCGTGGCAGCCGAAGTAGTTGTACTGGTCCATGCCGATCCAGTCGACGTAGTCGTCGCCCGGATAGAGCTGTTTCATGGCATCGGCGCTGCCCAGATAGCCGGAGACCGTCCACACCCAGACGGCGTTGTCGGCGCCCAGCTTCCGGAACCGGTCGTACAGATGCCGGTAGGCGGCGACGTACTCGGCCGGGGTGCCCGCGCCCTCCTTGATGCGGGCGTCGACCTCCTGGTCGAAGGAGAAGAAGACCCGCTTGCCGTACGCCTTGAGGCGGCGGATCTGCGGGTCGATGATCTTGGCGTCGTACTTCCCGGCGGCGATGTTCTTCCAGCCGAGCTGGGTCTCCGTGTAGTTGGCGTGGTGCGGTTCCTTCCACACCGTGGACTCCCACGCCAGCATCAGCAGGCGGTCCTTGCCGAGCTCCTGCTCGTCGGCGGTGAGCAGCTCACCGTCGGTCTTTCCGCCCGACATGTCGTGGTACGTGTAGACGAGATCGAGCTTGCGGCCGATCTTCTTCTCGAACGCGTACACCGGTTTCGTGAGGGAGCTGTTCCGGTCGTACGGGATGTACGCGCCCCACCAGGCCCCGCACCCTGCGACCAGCTTCTCGTCCGGTGCGCAGGACCCGGTGGGCAGCTCGCCGGACGCCGCGTTGCGGGGCAGATCCCGGCCCGGCGAGCGGGCGTCGTCCCCGTTCCCCGCCGTACCGTCGACGCCGCCGGCCCAGACGCCGAGCCCGGCGACGAGCAGCGCCACCGCCACCAGGACGACGGCGGTGTACGCCCTCTTGTGGGGCCCCGCGTGGCGGCCGTTCATCAGCCACCGTCCGCGGGCCTGCGTTTGACCCGCTCGGCGGCGCCCTGTGTGGCGGCGGGCAGCGGCAGACCGGGCAGCGCGGCGACGACGGTCGCGAACGCGGCGAGCGCCACCAGGAAGGCGGTGGCCGAGAAGGCCTTGACCAGATAGAGCGAGGTGGCGGTGAGCACGCCGAGCGACAGGCTGATCGGCGCCGCCAGCGCGAACGCCTCCAGGCGGGCGCCGGATCGCAGCCCGCTGGGCTGCGGATAGAGCATGGCCAAGCCGGGTCCGAAGCAGACGAAGAGCAGCACCGGCATCCAGCGCAGCGGCGAACCGCCGGGCAGCAGGGTCGCGGCGAGAGCCACCCATCCGGAGACCGCCACGGCCGCTCTGAGCTGATTCTGATGGACCTTCATCGGGTGATCCCCCCGCTTCGGGAGCCCCGTGGGCCTCCTGGCCGGTATTCGAGTACGACGCCGTACGGCTGCTCCTCGACGACCTTGAACAGCGGTGACGCCGACAGGCGCGAGCGCAGTGCGGCGAAGCCGCCGGGCGGCAGCAGGCCTTCGCCCGCGGTGTAGATGTCCTGGGTACGGGTGAGAACGACGTACGCCTTGGTGCCGCGCGCGATCCCCCGGGCCAGATATCCCGCCGGGTCCTTCAGCATCTTCTCGTTCTCCGGCAGCTCCTGCTCGGCGAAGAACCAGTGCTCCAGCCGGTCGTAGCGGTGCAGCGCCTGCGGGAACGAGCCGGTGGTGGCGAGAATCAGCGTGCCCTGAGGGGCCCGGTCGATGGTCCGGGTGACCATCGCCGTCTCGGCGGGCGGCGTGTAGTACATCTTCTCTTTGCCGTAGTACGAGGGCATGAAGCCCGCGACCAGCGCTGTCAGCGCCAGCGGCAGCGCGACCGCGGCGATCCGGCGCCGGACCGTGCCGGCCCGGGTTTGTGGCCTGCGGGCCCCGACGACGGCCGGAACGAGTGCCGCGGCCGCGAAGAACGCCGCGCCCGGCAGCGCGAAGAGGTAGACGCGGAACAGCATTTCGCCGCCGTAGTCGTTGACGGCGAACATCGGTACGGGAGCGGCCGACACCAGCAGCAGCGGCAACGCGCTCCGGGTCAGCCGGCGCCGCGTCAGCACCGCGATCCCGGCAAGGGCGGCGACCGCAAGGACCATCACCACATTGGCGCGCCCGGCCAGCTCGGGCCCGGGCCCGGTGAGCTGACCGGCGTACCCGGCCCGGGAGTTCTGCATCAGCTCGCCGATCGAGTCGCGCAGGGTGCCCAGCGTCTCGACGAACAACGGCCGCCCCATCGTCAGGTCCCAGATCAGCATCAGCAGCCCGGCGACGACGAGCAGCCCGTAGTTGCGGTAGCGGCGGGTGAGAGTGAGGGCGAGCAGCGAGACGCACAGCATGACCGGCGTGAGTTGGTGGGAAGCGTTGATCGCGGCGATGAGCGGGGCGAGGATGGCGATGCAGACGGCCCGCTGGCGCACCCCGGTGGGCGGCGGGACGGGGGCGGCCACCGGATCGAGACAGGTGCGGTCCCGGAGCCTGCCTGCCGAGCCCGGCCGTACGAAATGGCGCAGCACCACGGCCAGTACGGTCAGATGCAGCAGATACGCGAAGCCCTGCGGGGCCAGATAGTCCTGCCCGACCCAGTTGGCGGCCTGGAAGATCCAGACGGCGGTCCACACCAGCCGCCAGTCCTCGGTGAAGGTGCGGTAGATCAGGACCAGTACCGGCATCACCAGCAGCCCGAGCACGATCGGCGCCCAGTTGAGGTAGGCGGCCGCGCTCTCCACGCCGAAGGTCCGCACCAGGGCGGCGTTGAGGGAGAAGAAGCCGGGCCACTGGTCGTACGCCGACATGTTGCCGGACAGGGCGGCGTTCGGCCGCAGTTCGCCGTTGAGCAGCAGCTGGTTGATGACCGCGTCGTGCTTGGAGGCCCAGGGGTAGCGCACCGAGTCGTACAGCACGGCCGGCGCCGCCTTGAGCGCGAAGAGCAGTCCGACGCAGTAGGCGGCGGGCCACCAGGGTGCCGTACCGGCACGGCGCAGACTGAGCAGGAAGCCGCAGGTCAGAACCAGCAGCGAGAGATAGAAGGCGGCGGGCAGCCGGTCGAGGAGACCGTAGTCGCCCATGGAGCGGAATCCGATGCGCGGCAGCGCGTACAGCCAGAGGCCGATGCCGAGGAACAGCGGCAGCCAGCTGAACAGCAGGTCGGGCCGCAGCAGGTCGGGCGGTCTGCGGATGCGTGGGCGGGCGGTGTCGCCGGGTGGTTCCTGGCCGGTGGTCTCCAGGGCGGACGGCGGCGCGCTGCGCCCTGTGAGCGGTGCGGGCACGCGTTGGCGCACAGTGCGACTCCCCCCACGGAAGTGGTCGCGGCCGTCACGCCGCTGTCCCTTCAGCGAAGTATAGGAACAGATTTCGTGTTTGCGTGGCTCTCTTCTCCGGTTGTGTCGCTGCCCCTGCTACCCCGCGAAGACCGGGCCCTTCACGACCGCGCGGGCCCGCCGGTAGAACCGCCACCCGACCGTCGGCAGCGAGTCGGGGAACGGCGCGACCGGCGCGCCACGACCGTCCATCCACGCCTCGATGTCAGCGACGGTGTGGCTGCGGCGCAGGATGAGGCGGGCGATGCGGTACGTCTCGTCGGTGTCCGAGCTCAGTGCGTGCCGCACGGCGACCGCCGATGCGTAGCCCGCGCGGGCGACGGCCCTGCGCACGGCACGGCTGTTGTAGCCGTGCGGATAGGCGAGGTGCGTCACCTGATGGCCGAGGACGTCCTCCAGAACCGCCTTGGACTCGCGCAGTTCACGGTGGAGTGCCTTCGGCGGGAGGGTGTCCAGCTGGGGGTGGGTGACGGTGTGGGCGCCCACCTCCACTCCGTACTGCTCCAGCAGTGGAGCCTGCGAGAGGGTCATCATCGGCGCGGGCGGCAGCAGACTGCGCCGGCCCGGGGTGATGGCCCCGGTGGTGAGATACGCGGTGGCGGGCAGTGCGCGTGCGGCGAGCGCTTCGGCGGTGGGCCCCGGCAGATCGGCGAAGCCGTCGTCGAAGGTGAGGACGACGGGCCGGGGGACGACCGGGGCACGGCCCGCGAGCTGGTCCGCGAGTGCGCCGATGGTGACCGGGGTGCGGCCGCTGGCCACGATCGCGTCCAGCTGCGCGCCGAACTCCCGTGGTGTGACGGTGAATTCGGCGATCCAGTCGGGCGGCTCGTCCATCACGGCGTGGTAGAGCAGTACGGGGATCCGGGGCATCGTCGTACCAGCGCCTCTCATTCTTCGTCTCACTTTCGTCCCGCTACGGCCGGCTGCCCCACGGGAGCGGTACGCCGCGCACCCGTCGGCGCGCCTTGGCATACCCGATCGGCCCGGCCAGCATCCCGCGCCGCTCGAGCCGGGAGAGATGGCGCGGCCACGGATAGTCCTGCGCCCCGTGCTCCCCGGGTACCGAGGCGCCGCCGGCCTCGCGGTGCGCGGTGATGGAGCGGGCGTGCGCGAGTCCGCGCGGCAGCTTTCTGAGCAGTGCGGGCAGCAGCGCGGGCCGGCGGACCAGGACGGCGGTGAGATACGCGGTGAGGCCTGCGCCGTAGCCGTACGCCTGGTTCTTCAGGTCCTGCCAGCTCTCGCGGTGGTGGTGCCAGACCAGCGCGTCGGGCGTGTAGCGCAGCCGGTGCCCGGCGACGAGGACGCTGACGAACGCGTACAGGTCGTCGCCGCCCCTGGCCGGAGTGCCGGTGCCGGTGGCGGGATCGAAGCCGCCGATCTCGCGCAGCACCGTGGCCCGGAAGGCCATGTTGGCGCCGGAGCCGAAACTGCCGGCGGTGAACGGGAAGAGCGGTTCGTCGGCGGGCGGGTGCGCCGGGTCGTACTGGCGAGGCGCGAAGCCCTTGGCGAAGCCGCCGTGGCTCTCGAGGAGGATCTGCGCGGGCGTGCACAGCCGGGCGGGCAGGATCAGGCCGGTCGCACAGCCCAGGCCCGGATCGCGGGCGAAGGGCGCGGTCAGCGCAGTGAGCCAGTGCGGATCGGCGACGACGTCGTCGTCGGTGAAGGCGATGACCGCGCCGTCGGCGACGGCGATCCCGCGGTTGTGGGCGACGGCGAGGCCCGGTACGGGCTCGCGGACGTATCGGACGCGCTCACCGTATT
The DNA here is from genome assembly GCF_040651435.1 of Streptomyces sp. NPDC048479. Classification (NCBI taxonomy): domain Bacteria; kingdom Bacillati; phylum Actinomycetota; class Actinomycetes; order Kitasatosporales; family Streptomycetaceae; genus Streptomyces; species Streptomyces sp. NPDC048479. The sequence goes on along the minus strand of NZ_JBEZKA010000009.1, from coordinate 208,516 downwards.
TGTGCTCGACGAGGTCGTGGGTGGCACTGGTGACGGGCGCGTTGTCGACGACGACGATCTCGAAGTCCGGGTGGTCCTGGGCGAGCAGCGAGTCGAGCGCGCGGGCGAGCTGATCGGCGCGCTCGCGGGTTGCGACGACGATAGTCACCCGGTCCTGTGACCGAGGTGCGCCGGGGGCGTGAGCGGGGTCCTGTGGCCCAGGTGCGCCGGTGGCGTGCGCGAGCTTGGCGCGGGCGGCCGCGGCTACGGAGTCGGCCGGGTCCCTGCCGGGTGGGACGGCGCAGACGACGGTGGCGACGGGGCGGCCGCGGAGCCGGACGAGTGCGTAGACATCACCTGCCCGTACGGGGGGACCACCGCCGGGCGCCGGTCCGAACCGCAGGACGGCGCCGTCGGGACCGTCCAGATCCAGCTCGGCGACCTGGATCTCGGCCGGTCTCTGTGGCTTGTTCGGTGTGCTCGGCATGCGAATCCCCCGCCTGCTCGGATGTTCCTGCTGTTCAGTTACCCCGCAACCGGCCGACCTGGTTCAGCGCCCGCTGCGCGTACCCGGCCAGCCGCGGCCTGCTGCGTACAAAGCTGTGCGCGCGGCGCGAGGGCTCGCGACTCAGCCAGTACAGGGCCGCCCCCGCCCCCGGCCGGACCGAGGAGCCCTCGTGGACCCGCAGCTCACCGGTCCTCAGCGCGTCTTTGTACTCCGCGGTCCCACGCCCCAGGTCGAGCATTCCGATGCCCTCGTCGGCGGCGGACTCGGCCATCCGCAGATGGAGGATCAGACCCGGCGAGTACTTGGCGAACTCGACGTCGTACGCCGGGAACCAGCAGGACAGCACGGTGCGCGAGCGCAGCCCGAAGTGCGCGGCGACGGGCCGGTCGGCGACGTACAGCACGGACAGCACTCCGGAGCAGCCGGAGGTGCGTGTCTCGTGCAGCAGGTGGACCAGGGTGTTGATCCACTCCTGAGCGAAGCGGTCCCGGCGGCCGGTCCTGCGGTACTGCGCGGACTTCCACTCCATCAGCGCACGCAGCGCGGCCGGGTCGCGCTCGTCGAAGACGAACCGCACCTGGCCCGCCTGCCGCCCCAGCCGGCGTTCCTTGGCCAGGGTGGTCTTGAGGAACTTGGGCGACTGCGCGCGCAGGACCTCCTCGTACGCCGCGTATCCCGCGCCGATGTCGATCACGGGAGAGGCGAACTCCTCGGCGGCATCGGGCACGAACATCTCCTGGCCCGCCTCGAGGTTGTCGAACTCCCACGCCGACAGCCCGCAGGCTCGCAGCAGCTCACGGGGCGCGACAGTGAGGCCGGCGCGGAGCACGGCGCCCTGGCAGTCGGAGACCCCCAGACCGATCGCGCGTCCGTGGCCCAGTGGCCCTCGTTCGTACGGGAAGAAGCCGGCGGGCTCCCCGTCCTCCCACAGCACCGCCACCCTGGCCGCGGGCCGCACGCGGCCGACGGTGCGGGTGAACTCCGGCTCCATGAACGGATTGGCGGGTGCGCCGGTCTTGGCACGCAGCTCCCGCCAGGCCTCGATCTCTCCCTCGCCCAGCTCGTCCGGTTTCACGACACGAATGCGTACACCGTTCAACTCGACCCCCCGGTCCTCCCCATGAGCTTTTCCCGAGGACAGGACGCTACCGGCCCATATCCCGACAGGGTAGGGACCGTCGCACTTCTTGTGACCGTTTCGTGAAGGACTCGGAATGGAGGGATACGCGAGGTGTTCGAGTGCCGGAATCAACTCTTCGCCATCGTGGCTGGAGTTGCACAACTCGTGTTCGAACAAGGTCCGCTGCTCGTACCATCTGAATGCTCCCGGTCACTCAGGGGAGTTCGACGTGTCCTGGAGGACTGTTGACCACCTCACGTGACACCGCGCACCGCATGGACCCGGCCGGCGGCTGCCCGCACGCGGGGCACGCCGGTGCTCGCCGGTTACTCGGCGGCCGGCCGCGACAAGTCGGCGCACGGCCCGGACGCGGACCGCTTCGACATCACCAGGACCGGCGGCGCCCGGCATCTGGCACTGGGCCACGGCCCGCACTACTGCCCGGGTTCGCCGCTGGCGCGGATGGAGGCGACGATCGCGCCGGAGCGGCTGTTCACGCGCTTCCCGGAGCTGGATCTGGCCGTTCCGGAGGCGGAGTTGCCGCGGCACACGAGCTTTGTGGGCAACAGCGTGCACACGTTGCCGGTACGGCCCCGGGCCTGAGACGCAAGCTGCGGGCGGACGTCGGCGCAAGCTGCGGGCGGACGTCAGCGCCCGCCCAGAGCGGCGTCCACCGCGGCCTCGGCATGCACCCGGGTCGTCGGGAACACGGGCACCGGGCTGTCCTTCTCCCCGATGAGCAACTCGATCTCGGTGCACCCGAGTACGACACCTTCCGCCCCGGCGGCGACAAGCCGGCCGATGACCTCCTGGTAGGCGGCTCGGGACTCCTCCCGTACAACTCCGAGGCACAGCTCCTCGTAGATCACCCGGTGCACCAGGGCACGCCCTTCCGTGTCGGGCGTGAGTACCTCGAGCCCGTGTCCGGCCAGCCGGTCCCGGTAGAAGTCCTGCTCCATGGTGAAAGCCGTTCCGAGTAGCCCGACCCGGCTGAGCCCCTGCGCGCGTACGGCATCGGCGGTGGCGTCCGCAAGATGCAGCAGCGGCACGGAGACAGCGGCCTCCACCTGCCCCGCGACCTTGTGCATGGTGTTCGTACAGATCAGCAGCAGATCCGCGCCCGCGGCCTGGAGCCCTCGTGCGGCCTCGGCGAGGATCTCACCGGCGCGCTCCCACTCCCCCGCGACCTGGAGCTCCTCGATCTCGGCGAAGTCGACGGAGTGGAGAACGCACTTGGCGGAGTGCAGCCCGCCGAGCCGTTCCCGTACGAGCTCGTTGAGAAGCCGGTAGTACTCAGCGCTGGATTCCCAGCTCATGCCGCCGATCAGCCCGATGGTCTTCATCGGCTCACTGTGCCATGCCCGCCGTGCCGACTCGGCCGTCAGTGAGAAAATAGGACAAAGACCCTTTCTCGGGGATGCTCCCGTGGGAGGCAACAATGATGGCGTCGCAAGGCACAGAACCTGCCCTGCCCGCTCAGCACAGAGACCTCTGGCCCGGGATAGCCGGGCTGGTGGCCGGTGGGCTGCTGATCGCCGGGCAAGCTCTGTGGATGGGCACTCCCGGCACCAAGGGGAGCGGCGCGCTCAGGCACGTCTTCTTCTACTACCTCAAGGGCAGCAATCGGGACCTGTCGCAGGCCACGGCCCTGATACTGCTGGTGTCGGGCCTGCTCTTCCTGTTCTTCCTGGTCGCCCTCGCCCGGCTGGCCGGCAACCGCTCCCACCTGGTGCTGGTGGGCGGCACGGTCTTCGCGGCACTGCTCACGGTCGCGGCGGTCGCCGGGAACATCTTCGCCATCACGGCGAACCACTCCGAGGCGTTCCCGGTGCTCCCGGGGACCGCGCTGTTCGCCATGCTGCTGCTGAACATGGCGTACGGAGCGATGATCGCGTCGATGGCGGGCGCGGCGGTGATGCTCTTCGCGCTCTGGCGGGCGGGTCAGGAGACCCACTCGATCCCGGCCTGGCTCGGCTGGGCGGGCTTCGTGGTGGCGGTGGTGTCGCTGGCGGGGCCGCTGACCGCGTGGCTGACGCCGCTGCTGCTGGGGGTGTGGGCGCTGGGGGCGGGCGTTGTGCTGATCATGAACGCGCGTATCGCACGGGCCGAGAAGGAGCCGACGGGCAGCACGCCCGCGGAGGAGGGCACCAGTCCGACGGACAGACCGACAGACAGGCCGACGGACAAGGAGAGTTAGCCTTCGGCGCGCTACGGAGCCCTCCGTGCCAGTACACGGTAGGCGTTGCCCCGGTTCGCCGACCGCGCTGCCAGCAGGATGAGGACGTCGAGGAATCCCGCCAGAGCGAGAGACGGGGCCTTCGCCACGAGGGCCGCCTTCCGTGACATCCGGTATCCGGTGCCGCGGCTCGGCAGCCACGGGGCGTCGGGATCGGGCATCAGAGCGTTCCAGAAATGCACCATGGCCATCAGGAGGTCGGCCCCCGTCTGGTGTGCCATTCCGCGCTCTTCGGCCACCGGGTCCAGGCGCCGGCTCCTCAGCGCCTCTTTGAGATTGCCGATCGGGAACATGTGCAGATGCTGGGGCTGACACCACGGGTTCCAGCGCCGGCCGAGGACACGGCTCAGCGGCCACTCGGGGTCGGGAACCTCGATCAGCAGATGCCCCCCGGGCGGGAGCACGCGGGCTGCCGCATCCAGCTCCGCGAAGGGATCAAGGGTGTGCTCCAGGTAGTGGTGCATGCTCACCACGTCGTAGCGCCCCGTCAGGTCGTCGGCCAGCTCAGGGAACGGGCCGCGATGGGACCGGTCGATCCAGCCCCGGCGTACTCCCTTGTCGACACCGTCCCCGAAGTCCAGACCGTCGAATACGGCGTTGGGCCAATGAGCGCGGGCCGCCCGGCAGAAGTGTCCGTGCCCGGCTCCCACGTCCAGCCAGGCCTTGGGCGAGGTGTGACGGTCGAGAAACCGGATCCGTCCCCGGTAGGTGGCGGCCTGGAGCTTGAACATCCGCTCCCGGAGGGCCTCTTGGTAACCGTCGTAACAGTCACGGTAATAGAATTCCAGCCCCTCCGGGGTCAGCCGCGGGTTCTGGAACACATGGCCGCAGCCACCACATTCCTCAAGTGTGAATCGCCCCGGCTTGTGCTGGACCACATCCGGGCTCCGCAGCAGCACCTTCAGTGCGGCCGAATTGCACCAGGGGCATTCGGTGTTCCGCGGCTCGAGGAAGCGATCCACCCCGATACTCATTTCGGATTGGTAGCGCATCCGGGATGCGGCCATGTCGCCGGTGCCCCCGACGTAGGCGGTCGGGATTTCTTGGGCAGCCATAGGAGCTCCTTCGGGCCTTCGGGATGGCACCGTTTCGCTTCGTCACCTGACTATGGATTTTCAGGGTGGCCACTGATCAGGTGAGGCGATGGCACGTAACAGACGAGGCCCTCGGGCTGTTGAGCGAGATATTCGATGTCTCAACTCTTCAGCCAGGGAGCCTCATCGATTACGCATCCTGCCGCGCTGAACCTGTCGCACGCCCTCATAGTGTGGGTGACATGCTGATCGTCACCCGGGTGGGCGACGTTTACCGTCATGGCCAGATTTGAATGCGGCAACCGAAAGCGTCTGTTCAGGCGGTGCGGGCACGGCGAAAGGACCGATTGCTGATGCCACCGCCACGCAGAGAGCACATACCGCGGTGCGTACCGTCGGGTGTGTTCCACTGTGGGCATGCCGGAGATCGGGATTTCGGTCGTCGTGCCGTGCCACGAAGAGAATGAAGTGATCGAAACCTTTCACGCTGTCTTGACCGCTGAGGTCGAGCCGATCGGTGAGCCCTATGAGATCTGCTACGTCGACAACGGCAGCGGCGAAGGTACGGCAGAACGGCTGAGGGAATTGGCGGTCACCGCGCCGCAGGTGCGCTGCACCTCCTTCAGCCGGAACTTCGGCAACGAGTCGGCCCCCCTGCGGCCCGCCCGCGTCCTCCCCGTCGCCGGCGCAGCGGCATCCAAACCATGAACCCGCCCGCCCTTCACCAGTTCGCCGTCTTCGCCGCGATCGGCCTCGCCAACACCGCGGTCTACTACGCCGTGTACGTCGTGCTGAACCTCTGGATGCCCTACCTGGCCGCCCATGCACTGGCATACGCGGTGAGCCTCGCCGGGTCGTTCCTGCTCAACTCGTACATCACACTGCGAACCCGCCCCACCTGGCGGGCCTTCTTCCGCTTTCCACTGTCCGGACTGGCCAACCTCGCGGGCAGCGGCATCCTGCTTCATCTGGCCGTGAGCCGGCTGCGCATGGATGAGCAGCTCTCGGCGCTCGTCGCCGGCGTGCTGGTGATGCCCGTCTCGTTCCTGATCACCCGCTGGGCCATCACCTCCGGCACGAAGCCGGAGGTCGCGCGGACCATCCCATAAGGGCCGCCGAGGTCGGCGTCGAGGCCGGGACCGGAGGCGGGGCCGGGACCGGGGGCGGGGCCGGGACCGGAGGCGGGGGCGGGGCCGGAGGCGGGGGCGGGGCTGGGGCCGGAGGCGACGCGGAGCACTTCCCCTTCGCGGTCGAGGCGCTGCTCACCGGGTTCGACCGGGCCCGGCCGTAGCCTCGGAGAAAGCAGCACGACGAGAGGACGCGCCCATGCCCCCAGTCATCGCCGTCACCGGAGCCGGCGGACAGATCGGCGGGCGTCTCGCGCGGCGGCTCTCCGAGCAGGGAGTGGGCGCGCGGCTGCTGGGGCGTGATCCCGGACGGCTGCCGGAGCTCGCCGGGTGCGTCAAGGCGCCGCCCGCGGCCTACGGGGACGGGGAGGCCATGCGCCGGGCGCTCGACGGGGCCGACACGCTCTTCCTGGTGTCGGCACGCGAGGCGGCCGACCGGGTGCGGGAGCACATCACCGCCGTGGACGCGGCCGTCGCGGCGGGGATCGGGCGCATCGTGTACGTCTCGTTCCTGGGCGCCGCGCCCGAAGCAACCTTCACCTTCGCGCGCGACCACTGGCACACCGAGGAGCACATCCGGGGCACAGGACTCGCGCACACCTTCCTTCGCGACAACCTCTATCTGGCCGGGCTGCCCGCCATGGCCGGCGCGGACGGGGTCATCCGCGGGCCCGCCGGGGACGGGCGCGTGGGGGCGGTGGCGCACGAGGACATCGCGGATGTCGCCACTGCCGTACTGCTCGGGGACGGGCACGACGGGGCGACGTACGACGTCACCGGACCCGAGGCGCTCTCCCTCGACGAGGCCGCCGCGGAGCTGACCCGGTTCATCGGGCGACAGATCACCTATGTGCCCGAGACCCACGAGGAGGCGTACGCCTCACGGGCCGGGTACGGCGCAAAGGAGTGGGAGGTCGCCGGCTGGGTGTCCTCCTACGAGGCCATCGCCAACGGCGAGATGGCCACCGTCTCCGATGTCGTGCCACGGCTGACGGGCCATCCGGCGCAGACCTTCACCGCATACCTGGCCGGGCACCCGGGCAGTTACCGGCACCTCCTGCCCTGACGCCAGACCTCCGAGACGAGCGGCACACCCGGCCGGTAGGCCAGATGGACATGGCTCGGCGCGTCCAGCAGAGCGAGATCCGCGCGGGCGCCGGGCGTGATGCGGCCGATGTCGGTACGGCGCAGGGCCGCCGCGCCGCCCGCCGTGGCGGACCAGATCGCCTCGTCCGGGGTCATGCCCATGTCCCGTACGGCGAGCGCGATGCAGAACGGGACGGAGGAGGTGAAGGAGGAGCCCGGGTTGCAGTCCGTGGACAGCGCGACGGTCACACCCGCGTCGAGCAGGCGGCGGGCGTCGGGCCACTGCGCGCGGGTGGAGAACTCAGCGCCGGGGAGGAGCGTGGCGACGGTAGCGCCGTTGGCGAGCGCGTCGACGTCCGCGTCGGTGAGGTGCGTGCAGTGGTCGGCGGAGGCGGCGTCGAGCTCGACGGCAAGCTGCACGCCGGGGCCGTAGCTGAGCTGGTTGGCGTGGACGCGCGGGTGCAGGCCCTTCGCCTTGCCGGCGGTGAGGATCGCACGGGCCTGGTCGCCGTCGAAGGCGCCCTTCTCGCAGAAGACGTCCACCCAACGGGCGTACGGAGCACAGGCGTCGAGCATCTCGCCGGTGACGAGGGCGACGTACGCGGCGGGGTCGTCGGCGTAGTCGGGCGGGACGATGTGCGCGCCGAGGTAGGTGACCTCGTCGGTGTGGAGCGCGGCGATACGAAGGGCGCGCGCCTCGTCCTCGACGGTGAGCCCGTAGCCGGACTTGGTCTCGAAGGTGGTGGTGCCCTGGCGGAGGGCCTCGTCGAGGTAGCGCGTGAGGTTCGCTTCGAGCGCCTCGTCGGTGGCTGCGCGGGTTGCGGCGACGGTGGTGCGGATGCCGCCGGCGGAGTAGGCGCGGCCGGACATCCGCGCGTTGAACTCCTGGGTGCGGTCGCCGGCGAAGAGGAGGTGGGAGTGGGAGTCGACGAAGCCGGGGATGACGGCGCGGCCGTCGGCGTCGTACGCCTCGTCGGCGTCGGGCGCGCTTGCGGCGGGGCCGGTCCAGGCGACGCGGTCGCCGTCGATGACGACGGCGGCGTCCTGGAGAAGGCCGATGGGGCCTTCGCCGAGGGCGGGGTCGTTGGTGACGAGGCTGCCGATGTTGGTGATGACGGTGGTGGTCATGGGTTCCTCTCCAGGGGGAAACGCAGCGTCAGGAGCGCAGGGCCGCGATCGAATCGGCCAGCGCCCGCGCGACATCCGGGATCAGCGTGTGCATCCCGTCCCGCACCACATGGCGGCCCGCCACAACCGTGTGGCGCACATCCGCCGCCGTCGCCGCGAAGACCGCCGTCTCCGCCGCCAGGCGCGGCACCGGACCCGCCGTGCGGACCGAGTCCAGGGCCACCGTCGCGAAGTCCGCCGGCGCGCCCGGCTCGAGGCGGCCCGCGTCGTGCCATCCCAGCGCGGCGTGGCCGTCTTCGGTCGCGGCACGCAGGAGAGCCGCGGCCGTCCAGTGGCCGCGTGCCCGGGTGCGCAGGCGTTCGTCCAGCTCCATGGCGCGGGCCTCTTCGAGCAGGTCGATGACCGCGTGACTGTCGCTGCCGAGCGACAGCGGTGAGCCCTCCCGTTGCAGCGTCGCCGCCGGGCCGATGCCGTCCGCCAGGTCGCGTTCCGTCGTCGGGCACATGCATGTGCCGGTGACGGAGGAGCCCAGCAGCGCGATGTCCTCGTTCGTCAGGTGCGTGTTGTGGACGCCCGTCGTGCGTGGGCCCAGTACGCCGTGGTCGGCGAGCAGGCGCGTGGGCGTACAGCCGTGCGCCGCCCGGCACGCGTCGTTCTCCGCCGTCTGCTCGGAGAGGTGGACATGGAGCGGGGCCCGGCGGGCCTCCGCCCACTGGGCCACCGTGCTCAGCTGCGCGGCCGGCACCGCGCGTACGGAGTGGATCGCCGCGCCGATCAGCGCATGGCCACTGCTCTTCAGCGCGGAGGCCCGTTCCGCCCACGCCTCTGCCGTGCCGTCGGAGAAGCGCAACTGGTGCTTGTTGGGCGCCTCGCCGAAGCCGGACGACAGATACGCCGTGTCCAGCAGCGTGATCCGGATACCCGCATCCGCCGCCGCCGCGATCAGTGCCTCGCCCATCGCGTTCGGGTCGGAGTACGCGACACCGCCCGGCGCGTGGTGCAGATAGTGGAACTCGCCGACCGCCGTGATCCCGGCCAGCGCCATCTCCGCGTAGACCGCGCGGGCGAGCGAGAAGTACGTCTCGGGCGTCAGCCGCGACGCGACCTGGTACATGACCTCGCGCCAGGTCCAGAAGGTCCCTGAGCCCACCTGCACCGTGCCCCGCAGAGCGCGGTGGAAGGCGTGCGAGTGTGCGTTCGCGAGGCCCGGGATGGTCAGGCCGCGCAGCACCACGGCGCCCGGTGGCGGGGCCTCGGCCCCCTTGCGTACCGCCGTGATCCGGCCGTCCGTCACCTCGAGCGCCACGCCCGGCTCGACGTTCGTGTCCAGCCAGGCGTGTTCCGCCCAGTACGTCACCTGCACGCCAGGCCCTCCAGTACGTCGGCGAGTGCGATCACCCCGGCCACGCAGTCGTCCTCGTCGGCGAACTCCGCCGGGGAGTGCGAGACGCCGGTGGGATTGCGTACGAACAGCATGGCGGTCGGGATCGATCCGGACAAAATACCCGCATCGTGTCCCGCGCCCGTGCCGAGCACGGGGACGGAGCCGCCGAGGATCTTGTTCAGCTCGTCGCGCAGCGCGTGCTCGAACTCGATCACCGGGGTGAAGGATTCGCGCACGACACGCAGGTCGACGCCGTCCCGCTCGGCCCGCTCCTTCGCCGCCCGCTCGACCGCGGAGACGACCGTGTCGAGCGTGGTCTGGTCGGCGGCGCGCGAGTCCAGCCAGCCGCGCACCAGCGACGGGATCGCGTTGACGCCGTTCGGCTCGACGGAGATCTTGCCGAACGTGGCGACCGCGCCGGCGAGCTCGGCCTCGCGGCGGGCCGCGAGGACCGTCTCGGCGTACGTCAGCATCGGGTCGCGGCGGTCGACGAGCCGCGTCGTGCCGGCGTGGTTGGCCTCGCCGTGGAAGTCGAACCGCCAGCGGCCGTGCGGCCAGATCGCGGATGCGATGCCGACGCGGTCGCCGGACAGGTCCAGCGCCCGGCCCTGCTCGACATGGAGCTCGACGAACGCGCCGATACGGGCCAGCCGTTCCGGGTCCGGTCCGATGGCGGACGGGTCGTACCCGGCCGCCTCCATGGCCTGCGGGAGCGGCACCCCGTCGCCGTCGCGCAGCGCGTACGCCGCTTCGGGCGTCAGCTGTCCGGAGGCGAGACGGGAGCCCACGCAGGCGAGACCGAAGCGGGCGCCCTCCTCGTCACCGAAGTTGGTGATGGCGAGGGGCCGGGTGAACTGCGCTCCCCTGCCGCGCAGTTCGTCGAGCGCGGCGAAGGAGGAGACCACGCCGAGCGGGCCGTCGAAGGCGCCGCCGTCGGGGACCGAGTCCAGGTGGGAGCCGGTGACGACGGCACCCTCGGCGAGCGGATCGCCGAGCCAGGCCCACTGGTTGCCGTTGCGGTCGAGCTCGTAGGTCAGGCCGCGGGATGCGGCCTGTGCCTTGAACCAGGCGCGGCAGTCGGCGTCGGCGCCGGTCCAGGCGTAGCGGCGGTAGCCGCGGCTGCCGGCGTCGCGGCCGATGGGTGCGAGGTCCCGCCACATCTCGTGGAAGGAGGCCCCCGCCGGTCCGGCGGGGGGGCCGCCGGGAGCGTTCACGGTCACGCCGGGTCGCCCTCGCGCATCGGGACGCGCACGCCGCGCTCGTCCGCGACCGACTCGGCGATGTCGTAGCCCGCGTCCACATGGCGGATGACACCCATGCCCGGGTCGTTCGTCAGTACGCGGCGGATCTTCTCGCCCGCGAGCTTGGTGCCGTCCGCCACCGAGACCTGCCCGGCGTGGATGGAGCGGCCCATGCCGACGCCGCCGCCGTGGTGGATCGACACCCAGCTCGCGCCCGAGGCCACGTTGACCATGGCGTTGAGCAGCGGCCAGTCGGCGATCGCGTCCGACCCGTCCAGCATGGCCTCGGTCTCGCGGTACGGGGATGCGACGGAGCCGCAGTCCAGGTGGTCGCGGCCGATCACCAGCGGGGCGGCCAGCTCGCCGGACGCCACCATGTCGTTGAAGCGCTCGCCCGCCTTGTCGCGCTCGCCGTAGCCGAGCCAGCAGATACGCGCAGGCAGGCCCTGGAAGTGGACGCGCTCGCCGGCCAACTTGATCCAGCGGTGCAGCGACTCGTTCTCCGGGAAGAGCTCGAGCATCGCCTTGTCGGTCTTGTGGATGTCCGAGGCCTCGCCGGACAGGGCCGCCCAGCGGAACGGACCCTTGCCCTCGCAGAAGAGCGGCCGGATATAGGCGGGGACGAAGCCGGGGAATGCGAACGACCGCTCATAACCGGCCAGTTGGGCCTCGCCGCGGATGGAGTTGCCGTAGTCGAAGACCTCGGCGCCGGCGTCCATGAAGCCGACCATCGCCTCGACATGCTTGGCCATCGACTCACGCGCGCGCTGGGTGAAGTCCGCGGGCTTCTCCGTCGCGTACGACGCCATGTCGTCGAAGTCGACGCCGATCGGCAGGTAGGCGAGCGGGTCGTGGGCCGAGGTCTGGTCGGTCACGATGTCGATGGGCGCGCCCTCGGCGAGCATCCGCGGCAGCAGCTCCGCTGCGTTGCCGAGCAGGCCGATGGAGAGCGGCTTGCGGGCGTCGCGGGCCTCGACGGCGAGCTGGAGCGCGTGCTCCAGCGAGTTCGCGCGCACATCCAGGTAGCGGTGCTCGATACGGCGCTCGATCGCGCGCGGGTCGACGTCGATACAGATAGCGACGCCGTCGTTCATCGTCACGGCGAGCGGCTGCGCGCCGCCCATGCCGCCCAGACCGGCCGTCAGTGTGATCGTCCCGGCGAGCGTGCCGCCGAACTTCTTCGCGGCGACGGCGGAGAACGTCTCGTAGGTGCCCTGCAGGATGCCCTGCGTGCCGATGTAGATCCAGGAGCCGGCCGTCATCTGGCCGTACATGGTCAGGCCGAGGGCCTCCAGGCGCCGGAACTCCTCCCAGTTCGCCCAGTCGCCGACCAGGTTGGAATTGGCGATGAGCACCCGCGGCGCCCACTCGTGCGTCTGCATCACGCCGACGGGACGGCCGGACTGGACGAGCATCGTCTCGTCCTGCTTCAGGGTCTGCAGCGTGCGCACCATCGCGTCGTAGGAGCGCCAGTCGCGGGCCGCCTTGCCGGTGCCGCCGTAGACGACGAGCTTGTCGGGGTGTTCGGCGACCTCGGGGTCGAGGTTGTTCTGGAGCATGCGGAGGGCGGCTTCCTGCTGCCATCCCAGGGCGCTCAGTTCCGTACCGCGCGGTGCCCGTACGGGGCGGGGTCCTGACATGGCGATGCCTCCTCGCGACTGTGACCATGACTGTTGGCTTATCTATTCACATCTTGTCGACCTGAATAGTCTTAGTCAACAGCTGCGGCCCGGCCCGCCGGGTGATTGGCTGGCGCACATGGCTAAGGACCGTCGGGATCAGGCCGTACGAGCGGCAGTGGAGCAGGGTCTTCTCAGCGAGGCGCAGCCGGTGGCCGCGCTCCTCGACGTGGCCGGCATCCGCGCCTCGGCGACCGCTCTGCGGGCCGCCTTCGCCGCCGTCACCGACGCCCCCGTACTGCACGCCTTCGCCGTGAAAGCCGCGCCGCTGGTCCCGGTACTCGCGCTGCTGCACGCCGAAGGCATCGGCGCGGAGGTCGCCAGCCCGGGTGAGCTGGCGCTGGCCCGCGCCGCCGGTGTGCCCACCGACCACACGGTCCTCGACTCTCCCGCCAAGACGCCCGCCGAACTGCGCGAGGCCCTCACCCTCGGGATCGCCGTCAACGCCGACAATCCGCAGGAGCTCGCGCGTATCGACGCCCTCGTCCACTCCGCCGCCACCCGGTCCCCGCTCGGCCTGCGCGTCAATCCGCAGGTCGGCGGCGGTGCCATCGGAGCCCTGTCGACGGCCACCGCGACCTCCAAATTCGGTGTCGCACTGCGCGACGAAGGCGCCCGCGACCGGGTCGTACGCGCATATCTCGACCGTCCGTGGCTGACCCGGCTGCATGCCCACTCCGGCTCCCAGGGCATGCCGCTCACTCTCATGGCACAGGGCATCCGGGCCGTGTACGAGCTGGCCGAGGAGATCAACGCCGCGGCCGGCCGGCAGCAGATCGACACGGTCGACATCGGCGGCGGCCTCCCGGTCAACTTCGCCTCCGACGAAGAGTCGCCCACCTTCGCCGAGTACGCCCGACTGCTGAAGGAGCTGGTCCCCGGGCTGCTCGACGGCCGCTACGGCCTCGTCACCGAGTTCGGCCGGTCCCTGCTCGCCAAGAACGGCGCCGTCCTCGCCCGCGTCGAGTACGCCAAGACCGCCGGGTCCCGCCCCATCGCGGTCACCCACGCCGGCGTCCAGATCGCCACCCGTACGGTGTACGACCCCGTCTCGTGGCCGCTGCGCATCGCCGCGTACGACGCCGATGGCCGTCCGAAGGACGGTGCCGCCGTCGCCCAGGACATCGCGGGACCCGCCTGCTTCGCGGGTGACCTGCTCGCCGAGGCGCGCCCGCTGCCGCTGCTGGAGCAGGGCGATGTGATCGCGGCGCTGGACACCGGCGCGTACTACTTCTCGAACCACTACGGCTACAACAGCCTGCCCCGGCCCGGCGTCCACGGCTTTGCCACCGCTGCGGACGGGTCGGTGCGGTTCACCACCGTACGAACCCCGCAGAGCCTCGCGGAGATCGTCGCCGAGTCGGGCGGCGCGCACGCGGACGCGCTGACCGCCCACTGAGCCGACCGCCCGCATCCGCGCACACCGGACGGCCCGGTCTCGAAACGTCAGAAACGGGCGATGTCCGCGGACCCTACCGGGCCAGGGGCATGTTCCGATGGAAAATGCCCCAACTCCCCCCAGCAGCAGCAACGTTGCGTAACTTCTCCGTCACTGCCGCACATCAGTGCGCGCGGCGCGCCGTGGCGGAGAGGGGAATCCGCGTGCCCGGAATCGACGAGTGTCTGCTGGAAGCCATGCTGGTGCCGGGCGCGCGCGGAGCATCCATCGTGGACTGGATCAGCGGGCTCGCGCTCGGCGCGGTCGGTGAGTCGCCGGGCAGCGACCACGAGGCCACCGCCGCGGAGACGGCCGAACTGGCCAGGATGGCCACCGAGTACACGACGTTCGCGCCCAAGGAGCCCACGGCGTACGGAAGTGAAGGCCCGGGCCGGGAAGGCGAGGCCGAGGACAAGGCCGAGGGGCCGCCCGTCGAGGACCTCATCGTCACCACCCGCACCGGCTATCACGTGGTGCGTTTCGTGGAGACCACCTTCGACAGCAGCGTGTTCCTGCATCTGTGGCTCGACCGGGACCTGGGCAATCTCGCACTGGCCCGGCTGCGCCTCCAGAACCTCGCCGAAAGGCTGGTGCTCGGATGAGAGCGGCCGTCTCCCCGATGCTTGTCCGACTCGCGGACGAGCGCGCCACCGGCGTGCTGGTACGCGACCACGGCGCCCTCTATCTGGCCGACGGCCAGGTCGTCCACGCCGAGAGCCCCGACGCGCCCGGACTCGACGTCCTGCTGACCGCGCGAGGCCGACTGGAGCCCGGCAACTGGGCGGACGCGGTCGCGCGGGCGGGCTCGCGCGGCGAGGTCGCCCGCTTCCTCGTCGACAGCGGCCAAGTGACGGGCGGCGAGCTGGAGATCTGCCATCTCGGCGCGCTGTTCGACGCTGCCTTCTTCGCCCTGGCGCCCGCCAGTGGTCCGACCCGCTTCCGCTACGGCGTCGTCCACTGGATCGGCCGGGTGCGGCCGGTGCCCACCCGGGTCGTCGAGCGCGAGGCCCAGCGCCGCAGCCGGCTGCTGGACTCCGTATGGCCCTACCCCGCGGTCGACACCGCGCCGCTGGTGCGCTGCCCGCGCACCGCGGGGCGGGCGGTCGGGCCCCGCCGGCAGTCGCTGCTGGACCTCGCCGACGGCGTACGTACGCCGGCCGTGGTCGCCCGGGAACTGGGACGCCCCGCCTTCAACACCCTGATCGAGGTGCGCAGGCTGGCCGCCGAGGGGCTCATCGCGACGCCCGCCGGGTCCTCCGCCCCCAGCGAGCCCGCCGCCATTCCTGAGACCGCGGCGCCGAGTGAGCCCGCCGCCTTGCCCGAGACCGCGGCGCCCCGCGAGCGCGCTGCCTTTCGCGACACCGCCGAGCCCCCGTCCGTCCTGGACTCCGCCCTGCTCCGCCGGCTCCGCGACGCCCTGGAGGCAAACCTGTGACGCACCGCTCCGTCCACCAGGTCCATTGCGCACCGTCATGAGACGCGCGCTGAGGCTGCGCGCCGAGAGGAGACAGCTCATGACGGCCGAGGCCGACGTGCTCGCTGAACTGAAGAAGCTGCGCGTGCGTGTGCCGCAGGTGACCGGCGCACTCGCCGCCAGCACCGACGGCCTCGCGCTGGCGGCCGACACCGCGGAAGCGGAGAGCGTCGCCGCACTGACCGCCGCCGCCCTCGGCGTCGCACTGCGGCTGACCGAGGCCACCGGGCAGGGGGGCTTCCGCGAGCTGCTGGTCAAGGGCGAGCGGGGATACGTCGCGACCTACGCGGCGGGTTCCTCGGCCGTCCTCACCCTCCTGGCCGAGCCACGCATCAACGTGGGACGGCTCCACCTCGAGGCCCGCCGCTCCGGCGCCCGCATCGGCGAGCTGGTCGACGGCGCACTCGAACGACCGGAGAACACCTGACCCATGACCGACACACCATCGCGAACACCCAGCAGACGGAAAGGAAGTGCGCATCTCATGGCCACTACCGAAAGCGCCCTCAAGGAAGCCATCACTGTCATCGAGGGGGCCATCGGCGCCGCGCTCGTCGACTACAGCAGCGGAATGGCCCTCGGCACTGTCGGCGGCGGAAAGGACCTGGACCTGTCGGTCGCCGCGGCGGGCAACACCGATGTGGTGCGCGCCAAGGTGCGCACCATGGAGCAGCTCGGGCTCAAGGACTCGATCGAGGACATCCTGATCACGCTCGGCTCCCAGTACCACCTGATCCGGCTGATGAAGGGCCGCGGGGCCAACGGTCTTTTCCTCTATCTGGCGCTCGACAAGGACCGCGCGAACCTCGCCATGGCCAGGCACCAGTTGAGGAAGATCGAGGCCGAGCTGGAGGTCTGACCGCCTCCGGTGTCCTCGGGCGCCGGCGGGGCTCCGCATGGAGCCCCGCCGGCGCCTGAGGATCGGGGTCCGCGGCGGGGCCCCGCTACTCCACGAACAGTCCCCGCGCCGCCGCTCTCGTGTCGAACTCCTCCAGGCGCGCCTGCGCGTCCGGCAGGTCGTCGCACATCGCCTCCAGCAGCACCCGGCCCAGCAGCATCGGCGCGCACGCCGTGTCGAAGGCCAGGCCCGTGCCGACCGCCGCCGGGATCAGCAGGTCGCTGTGGCGCGCCACCGGTGCGAACGCCGAGTCCGCGACCGTCACCACCTTCAGGCCCGCCGAGCGCGCGTACGCCAGCGCCTCCACGACCTCCTTGGGGTGGCGCGGCAGCGCGAAGCAGAGCAGCGCGCTCGCGCCCGCCCGGCGGGCCGCGTCGATGCGGTCGGCGAGCAGCGTGCCGCCCTCGTCGAGCAGGCGCACGTCCGGATGCACCTTGGCCGCGAAGTACGCGAAGCCGCGGGCCTGCGAGGACGCGGCGCGCAGACCGAGCACCGGGAGCGGGCGGGACGCGGCGAGCAGCCGGCCCGCGCGCTCGACCGGGGCCGGGTCGGCGAGCAGTTCGGCCAGATGGCGCAGGTTCTCGATCTCGGCCTGCACCGCCTGCTGGTACTCGTTGTACGTGTCCTTCCCGGCCTCGCTCTCCTCGGGCGCGACCTCCCGCAGATACTTGCGCAGCGCCGGATAGCCGTCGAAGCCCAGCGCGACGGCGAAGCGGGTGACGGACGGCTGGCTGACCCCCGCCAGTTCGGCGAGCTCCACGCTGGACAGGAACGGCGCATCGGCGGCCCGGCGCACCATGCTGTGTGCGATACGCCGCTGGGTGGGGGTGAGCCGGTGCCCCTCGAAGAGCTGCTGCAGCCGTGCGGCAGGGCTGTCGCTCATGCCATCCCCCTCATCAGGTCGGTCGTCTCCGTCATCAGATCCGTGAACCGGTCGAGCAGCGCCGCCGCCCCCGTCACATCATCGGTCAGCGGCCGGTCGGCGAGTTCGTCGTCCAGTACGGTCTCGGCCAGCTCGAAGGCCCTGCCCACCGGGAGCTCCGGATCGGGCCGCAGCCCGCGCTGGCGCAACGCCCGTACCGCGGCGACGAGTTCGCAGCCGACGACGAGCCGGTACGCGCCGCCCGCCCGCAGTGTCTGGCGCGCCGCGAGCGAGGCGAAGCTGGCCTGCTCCTCGACGCCTCGGGACAGTACCGCGTGGCCGAGCGAGGCGGGGGCGGAAAAGGCCCGCAGATCACCGAGGGCCGCGCCGGCCGCGTACTCGAGGATCATCACGCCGGAGCTCGCCGCCTCCGCGTCCGCGAGGAAGGGCCGCAGCCGGGTGAAGGCGGGCTCGTTCAGGGCGGAGAGCCGGGAGGTGGACAGCCGCGCGGTCTG
This sequence comes from Streptomyces sp. NPDC048479, assembly GCF_040651435.1. Classification (NCBI taxonomy): domain Bacteria; kingdom Bacillati; phylum Actinomycetota; class Actinomycetes; order Kitasatosporales; family Streptomycetaceae; genus Streptomyces; species Streptomyces sp. NPDC048479. The sequence goes on along the minus strand of NZ_JBEZKA010000009.1, from coordinate 190,807 downwards.
GGTTACGGCGAGCCTGAAGTGGTCCAGGTCCAGGGCCAGTTGGGCCATGTAGAAGCCGCCGTGGTGGTACGCCGCCATGTCGGACGCACGGATCAGCGGGTTCTCGGCGGCCGCGTTGATCTCGACGGCGAGGGTCCGCTCCAGCGCGTCCGCCGCGTCCTGGGCGGGCCCGTGGATCTGCGGCAGACAGCGGAATCCGTACGGATCCTGGATCCGGCCGAGCGGCGGCGTGGGCCGCTCGGGCGCACCGAGCAGCCGCCGCATCCTGGTGGCGACGGCATACGTGCCGGGGTGCGGGCGGGCCGCGTGCACGGGTTCGGCGTACGCCTCGTAGGAGCCGTCGACCGCGAGCAGCGAGAGCGCGGCGACCAGCTCGGTGGCCGAGACGAGGGCGCGCAGCTCGTCCAGGGCGAGCGCGGCCTGCCCGAGGGTGAGGGCGTTGGAGCTGATCAGGGCCAGGGCGTCGTTGTTGTCGAGGGCCTGCGCCTCGGGCGGCGGGCCGCCCTCCCAGGGGTGCTCACCGGCCAGCGCGAGGCCCAGCTGGGCCAGGGCCGCGATATCGCCGGTGCCGACCGAGCCGAACTCGTTGACGACGGGATACGCACCGCTCGCCAGCGCCTCGCAGAGCGCGGTGACGACGCCGGGCCGCAGACCGGCACCGCCCGCGAGCAGCTGGTTGGCCCGTACGGCGAGCATGGCGCGGACCTGTCGGGCCGGCAGCGGATCGCCGATCGCGCCGGCGTGCGAGCGCAGCAGCCGCAGCCCGTGGTCGGCGGCGGCCTCGGTCGGCACATCCTCGTTCCGGTTGGCACCGACGCCGGTGGAGCGCCCGTACACCCGGCCCGAGGCGGCGAGCTCCCGCGCGGCGTCCCAGGAGATCTCGACGCGCTTGACCGCTTCGGATCCGGGTACGGGACGGGCCGCGCCATCGGCCAGTCGGACGATGTCCGCGACCGGGAGGCTCTGTCCGTCGAGGATCACGATGCCGGTGGGCGGGTCCACCATGTGGGACGACATCACGCGCAAACCCCTCATTTTCGGACGGCTTGTCTTGCTTCCCGAGCATCCGTAACCAGTGATTTACCCCGGGGCATTGACATTTTATTCAGACACCGAGAACTCTGCATGACGATATGCAGGCCGGGCAAGGGACGACTGATGATCAAATTCGAAGCAGTGAACAAGCGCTTCCCCAACGGCACCACGGCAGTCCACGACCTCACCCTGGAGATGGACCAGGGCGGTATCACCGTCCTGGTCGGTTCCTCCGGATGCGGTAAGACCACCACGCTCCGCATGATCAACCGGATGGTCGATCCGACCTCCGGCACCATCCACGTAGGCGGCAAGGACGTCCTGACGCAGGACGCGGCGGAGCTGCGCCGCTCCATCGGATACGTCATCCAGCAGTCCGGCCTCTTTCCGCACCGCACGGTCCTCGACAACATCGCGACGGTGCCGCTGCTGCTGGGCTGGGGCCGGCGCAAGGCCCGCGCCCGCGCGGCGGAGCTGCTCGAGACGGTCGGCCTGCCGGCCGACGCCGGCAGGCGCTACCCGCACCAGCTCTCCGGCGGCCAGCAGCAGCGCGTCGGTGTGGCCCGCGCGCTGGCGGCGGACCCGCCGGTGCTGCTGATGGACGAGCCGTTCGGCGCGGTCGACCCGGTCGTCCGCACCCAGCTCCAGGACGAACTGCTGCGACTGCAGCAGGAGTTGAGCAAGACGATCGTCTTCGTCACGCACGACATCGACGAGGCGGTCCGGCTCGGCGACCGGATAGCCGTGTTCCGTACGGGCGGCCATCTGGTCCAGTGCGCCTCCCCGGCGGAGCTGCTGGCTCGCCCGGCGGACGACTTCGTGGCGGACTTCCTCGGCGCGGAGCGGGGGTTGAAGCTGTTGTCGCTGTCGACACTGGCGGACGTGCCGCAGCAGCGGGCAGCCGCGATACGGGCCGACGAGCCGGTGGCTTCGGCGAGCGCGGACGGCCGCTGGCTGCTCGTCGTCTCGGCGAAGGGCCGGCCACAGGGCTGGCTCGACACGGATGCGCTACCCGCGCGGGGCACGGCGGAGGACGCGCGGCTGCTCCCCGTACGACCGCTGGGCGACGGCGACTCACTGCTCTCGGCGCTCAACGAGTCCGTCGCCTCCCCCGCGGGCCTGGTGGCCCGGGTCGACGCGGACGGCGTTCTGACCGGGGTTACGTCACGGGACGTCATCCACGCCCGCGCGGGCGAGTTCCACGTCGCGGCGTCGAGGCACCCGGCGGCCCCGGGCGCGGAGCCAGCGGCCGCAGGCGCAACGGACACGGACACGCACCCCGGCACCGCAGACACGGACGCAACGACCGCAGGCGCGCACCCCGGCACCGCAGACACGGACGCAACAACCGCAGGCGCGCACCCCGGCGCCGCGGACGCGGACTCGGCCCCGACCACCGCGGGCACCGACGCGGCGCCCGGCACCACACCCGCCACCCCCAAGGGCGGCACCTCATGACCATCGACTGGTCGTGGATATCCGACCACACGGGCGATCTCACCACCCTCACCCTCTCGCACCTCCAAGCCGCCCTGTCCGCCGTGCTGTTCGGGCTGGTCATCTCCCTCCCCCTGGCCGTCCTCGCCCACCGGGTCCGCCCTCTGCGCGGCTTCCTCCTCGGGCTGTCGAACGTCCTGTTCACCATCCCCTCCATCGCCGTCTTCGTGCTGCTCCTCCCGGTCTCCGGGCTGACCCGCACCACGACCGTCATCGGCCTGACGATCTACACCCTCGTCGTCCTGCTGCGGAACACCGTCGAGGGCCTCGACTCCGTACCGGCCAGGACCAAGGAGGCCGCCAAGGCGATGGGCACCCGTCCTCTGCGCACGCTGCTCACCGTCGAGCTGCCTCTCGCGCTGCCCGTGATCATGGCGGGCGTGCGCATCGCCACCGTCATGTCGATCTCGCTGGTCAGCGTGGCCACGTACATCGGCGACGGCGGCCTCGGCCAGCTCTTCACCGACGGCTTCCAGCGCGACTTCCCCACCCCCGTGGTCGTCGGTGTCGTCCTCACCCTCCTCCTCGCGCTGGTCGCCGACGCGCTGCTGGTCGCCGTCCAGTACGTCCTCACCCCCTGGACACGGAAGCAGAGGGCCTGACGACATGTACGAACTCTTCAAGGACCTCGGCTCCTGGCTGACCAGCGGCGCCCAGTGGTCCGGCAGCGACGGCATCGCCCACCGCCTCGCCGAGCACCTCCAGTACTCGCTGCTCGCGACCCTGATCGCCGCCGTGATCGCACTGCCCGTCGGCCTGCTCATCGGGCACACCGGCCGCGGCGCGTTCCTCGCCATCAACCTCTCGTCCTTCGGCCGGGCACTGCCCACCGTCGGTCTCGTCGTCCTGGTGTTCCTCGCCAGTGGCCTGTCCATGACCCCGGTGTACGTCGCGCTGGTCGCCCTGGCCGTGCCGTCGATCGTCACCAACACCTACGCCGGTATGAGCGCCGTCGACCCGGAGGTGAAGGACGCCGCCCGCGGCCAGGGCATGCGCGGCCACCAGGTCCTGCTCCAGGTCGAGATCCCGCTCGCGCTGCCACTGATCATGACCGGGCTGCGGCTCGCGCTGATCCAGGTCGTGGCGACAGCCACCATCGCCGCGTACGTCAGCTTCGGCGGCCTCGGCCGGTACGTCTTCGACGGCCTCGCCCAGCGCGACCTCGTCCAGGTACTGGGCGGAGCCGTACTCGTCGCGGTGGTCGCCGTCGTACTCGACCTCGCCCTCGCCGCACTCCAGCGCGCCCTGTTCCGACACCGCCGTACAGCCTGAGGAGCCCAGCCATGAACCGACGTACCCTCCTCGGCGGCCTGTTCGCCGCGGCCTCCGTCCCCGCGCTCGCCGCCTGCAGCAGCGGCATCACCACCCTCGAAGGCGAGGGCACCACTTCGGGCGGCGGGGGCTCCAGCGCCGGCGGCATCACCATCGGCACCGCCAATTTCACCGAGAACCAGATACTCGGCTACCTGTACGCCGCAGCCCTCGAGGCCGCCGGCGTCACGACCAAGGTCCGCCCCAACCTCGGCACCCGCGAGATCCTCATCCCCGCCCTCAAGGGCGGCGACATCGATCTGCTGCCCGAGTACCAGGGCGCGCTGCTGCACTACCTCGACCCGAAGGCGAAGGCCACCGAGGAGGGCGAGATGCAGAACGCCCTCGCCGTCGCGCTCCCCAAGGGTCTGCAGATCCTCCCGTACGGCATGGCCGAGGACTCCGACGCCTTCGCCGTCACCCGCGAGACCGCCGGCAAGTACGGCCTGAAAACCCTCGCCGACCTCGCCAAGCAGAACGGCAAGCTCGTCATCGGAGCCGCGCCCGAGGTCAAGAAGCGGGTCGTCGGCGTCGTCGGCCTGAAGGACGAATACGGCGTGGAATTCAAGGAGTTCAAGTCGCTGGACTCCTCCGGGCCGCTGGTCAAGGGCGCGCTGAAGAAGGGCGACGTGGATGTCGCCAACCTGTTCACCACCGACACCGACATCGCCGATGAGGGCTGGGTGGTGCTCGCCGACCCGAAGAACCTCGTGCCCGGCCAGCATGTCGTCCCGCTGATCGCCGACCGCAAGGCCGACTCCACCGTCCGCAAGGCGCTGGCCCGGCTCGGCGCCGTACTGACGACGGAGCAGCTGACCGAGCTCAACCGGCTGGTCGACAAGGACAAGAAGGACCCGGAAGACGTGGCGAACGACTGGGCGAAGCAGCACGGCCTCACCAAGAAGTAGGGCGCCTGTACCGGCTGCCCCCACCCGGGGGCGGGAGCAACTCCCGACCGGGTGGGGGGCAGGACCGCCCCCAGGTACCCCCAGGGGAAAACAGTGGGGCTAACCCCACTGACGCGACGGCCGGTCGCACGTAGCGTGAACGACTATGGAAGCCCGCGACCCTGAGCTCAAGAAAGAGCTCGACGCCACCCTGCACGCCCGCCGCGAGCTGGGGGAGGAGTACGAGTCCGCACTCGTCGAATCGTTCCTGGAGAAGGTCGAGCAGCGGCTCGACGGCACGGTGGACCGCCGTGTCCGCCGCCAGCTCGCCGAGCAGCAGATGGTGGTCGCCCGTGGCGCCCGCCCGCCGAACTCGTCGGAGTCGAATTTCGGGGAGCGCTTCGGCTTCGGCATCGTCTCGATGATCCTGGCCATCCCGCTGTCGGCGATCGGCGTGGTGAACGCCAACCTCGAGGGCCTGGTGGTGACCTGGCTCGGCATCGTCGGCGTGAACGCGGTCCACGCGGCCAGGGGCTGGCCGTGGTTTCGCCGGCAGCAGCGCGAGAAGTCCGACTGGGAGGACTAGGGCCTGCCCCGGGGCCGGACCGGCTCGACCGCGGGGCGGGCAAAAAAGTCTTGGCGGGGACCGCCGCACCCCCGGCGAACCGGAGGGCGGGACGACGGCGGTCCCCGCGTGGGACACGGTCCCGGGTCAGGGCCGGTCTCCGCGTCCAGGGCGTCTTGGGAGGTCCGGGAGCCGCTCCGGAGGGTCCTAGACGCCGCTGTGGGTGTCGGCCGGGTTACCTGCCCGGTCGCCCTGCCGACATCCACCACTGTGCCGGACGCGTGTTAAGCGGGTGCTGCGTGAACGTGACGCGCTCGTACCTTTTTCGCGGCCGGGAGGTCCGGGAGGTTGCCCCCGGACCGGGCGCGACGGAAAACGCGCGTGTTTCCGCCCCTAGTTGCCGCCCTTCGCCAGGAACGCCAGCAGGTCCTGACGGCTCACCACACCGGTCGGCTTCCCCTCGACCAGCACGATCGCCGCGTCGGCCTCGCCGAGCACCTTCATCAGGTCGCCGACCGGCTCGCCCGAGCCGACCTGCGGCAGCGGCGAGGACATGTGCTTCTCCAGCGGGTCGGTCAGCGAGGCGCGCTGCGTGAACAGCGCGTCCAGCAGCTCCCGTTCGACAACGGAGCCGATGACCTCCGCCGCCATCACGTCCGGGTGTCCCGCTCCCGGCTTCACGATCGGCATCTGCGAGACGCCGTACTCCCGCAGTACCTCGATCGCCTCGCCGACGGTCTCCTCCGGGTGCATGTGCACCAGGCTCGGGATCCTGCCGCCCTCCTTGTCCTTGAGCACGTCGTTGACGCTCGCGGACGGGCCCTCGCCCTCCAGGAAGCCGTAGTCGGCCATCCACTCGTCGTTGAAGATCTTGCTGAGGTAGCCGCGGCCACTGTCCGGCAGCAGGACGACCACGACGTCGTCGGGGCCGAGCCGCTCGGCCACGCGCAGCGCGGCGACCACCGCCATGCCGCACGAGCCGCCGACGAGCAGCCCCTCTTCCTTGGCGAGGCGGCGCGTCATCTGGAAGGAGTCCTTGTCGGAGACGGCGACGATCTCGTCGGTCACCGTCCGGTCGTACGCACTCGGCCAGAAGTCCTCGCCGACACCCTCGACGAGATACGGCCGGCCGGAGCCGCCGGAGTACACGGAGCCCTCCGGATCCGCGCCGATGATCTTGACCTTCCCGTCGCTGACCTCCTTGAGATAGCGACCGGTCCCGGAAATCGTGCCGCCGGTGCCGACACCCGCGACAAAGTGGGTGATCCGCCCGTCCGTCTGGTCCCAGAGCTCAGGACCGGTGCTCTCGTAGTGCGAACGGGGGTTGTTGGGGTTGGAGTACTGGTCGGGCTTCCAGGCGCCCGGAGTCTCCCGCACCAGCCGGTCCGAGACGTTGTAGTACGAGTCGGGGTGCTCGGGGTCGACGGCCGTAGGGCAGACGACGACCTCGGCACCGTACGCACGGAGCACATTGATCTTGTCCGTGGACACCTTGTCCGGGCAGACGAAGATGCACTTGTAGCCCTTCTGCTGGGCCACGATGGCAAGTCCGACACCGGTGTTTCCACTGGTCGGCTCCACGATCGTGCCGCCGGGCTGGAGCGCGCCGCTCTGCTCGGCCGCCTCGATCATGCGCAGGGCGATCCGGTCCTTCACCGAGCCGCCGGGGTTGAAGTACTCGACCTTGGCCAGGACGGTCGCCTGGATGCCCGCGGTCACGGTGTTCAGCTTCACCAGCGGGGTATTGCCGACAAGACTGATCATCGAGTGGTGAATGCGCACAATGTTTCTCCGGGATCTCCGTAGTGGTGCGGCCAGCGTAAGCCGACGAGCACGGGATTGGGCGACGGTGGCTACGGGGCAGTTAGCTGATGACTGCCGTTGGCTGACGTACGGCCACGAGGTGGCTACGAGGAGGTGACTCGGACCCGTGTCGAGGGCGAGGGTGGCACGACGCATCGCCGCAGGTGCGGCCTACGGCGGCGGCAGCATCGGGCTGCTCGGGGCGGCGGCCGTAGGGGTGGTGCTGGCCGAGGTACAGCTGGCGAAGCGCTCGGTGGGCGGGGGCAAGGCCCCGGTCCCGCCGCGCGGGGACGGCATGTACGGGCTGGCTTTCGGGCGCACCGAACCGCTGCTTCTGGTGGTACTCGGCGACTCGACGGCGGCGGGGCAGGGCGTGCGCCGGGCCGGTCAGACGCCGGGGGCGCTGCTCGCGTCGGGCCTGGCGGCGGTGGCGGAGCGGCCGGTGGAGGTGCTCAATATCGCGCTTCCGGGCGCGATGTCGGACGATCTGGAGCGCCAGGTCACGCTGCTGCTGGCGGACCGGACCCGTACGCCCGACGCCTGCGTGATCATGATTGGCGCGAATGACGTCACGCACCGGATGCCACCCACGCAGTCCGTCCGGTATCTGTCCTCCGCGGTGCGCAGGCTGCGTACGGCGGGCGCGGAGGTGGTGGTCGGCACGTGCCCTGATCTGGGCACGATCGAGCCGGTGTACCAGCCGCTGCGCTGGCTGGCCCGCCGGGTCTCGCGGCAGCTGGCCGCGGCCCAGACGATCGTGGTGGTGGAGCAGGGCGGCCGTACGGTCTCGCTGGGCGATCTGCTGGGCCCGGAGTTCGCGGCGAATCCGCGCGAGATGTTCGGCGCGGACAACTACCACCCGTCGGCGGAGGGGTACGCGACGGCGGCGATGGCGATGCTGCCGACGCTCTGCGCGGTGCTGGGGCTGTGGCCGGAGTCGGACCACCCGGAGGCGGACCGCAACGAAGGCGTGCTGCCCGTGGCCAGGGCGGCGGCGACCGCGGCGGCGGAGGCGGGCACGGAGGTCACGGCCGCGAGGGCGCCCTGGGCACTGCTCAAGCACCGCAGGCGCCGGCGCCTTCCGGCACCTTCGCCGACGACGGAGCCGGCAGCTTCGGAAGCACAGCAGACGTGCACAGGCACGGGAACGCCCGGTGGCACAACGGGCGCAACCGGTCGCAACCGGGCACAGGAACGTCCGGACTGAGCGGACGCTTAGAAAAGAGGCCCGCATCACACGGCTCGTACGGTGACCTACGCGATACGTGCGGGTAACTTCCCAGTCAGTCCTGCGTACTCTCGCCCTCCTGGAGCCGTGATGCCCGAAGCCGTGATCGTCTCTGCTGCCCGCTCCCCCATCGGCCGGGCCTTCAAGGGCTCCCTGAAGGATCTGCGCGCCGACGATCTGACCGCCACGATCATCCAGACCGCGCTCGCCAAGGTCCCCGAGCTCGACCCCAAGGACATCGACGACCTGATGCTCGGCTGCGGCCTGCCCGGCGGTGAGCAGGGCCACAACCTCGGCCGGATCATCGCCGTGCGGATGGGGATGGACCACCTCCCCGGCTGCACCGTCACCCGCTACTGTTCCTCCTCGCTCCAGACCTCCCGCATGGCGCTGCACGCCATCAAGGCCGGCGAGGGTGATGTCTTCATCTCGGCCGGTGTCGAGATGGTGTCCCGCTTCGTGAAGGGCAACTCCGACACCCTGCCGGACACGTTCAACCCGCTCTTCGCCGAGGCCCAGGCCCGCACCGCCGCCGTCGCCGAGAACGGCGCCGCCGACTGGCACGACCCGCGCGAGGACGGCCTGGTCCCGGACGCGTACATCGCCATGGGCCAGACCGCCGAGAACCTGGCGCGCCTCAAGGGCGTCACCCGCCAGGACATGGACGAGTTCGGCGTACGGTCCCAGAACCTCGCCGAGGAAGCCCTCAAGAACGGCTTCTGGGAGCGCGAGATCACCCCGGTCACGACGCCGGACGGCACGGTCGTCTCCAAGGACGACGGCCCGCGTGCGGGCGTCACCCTGGAGGGCGTGCAGGGCCTGAAGCCGGTCTTCCGCCCCGACGGCTTCGTCACCGCCGCCAACTGCTGCCCGCTCAACGACGGCGCCGCCGCGCTCGTGATCATGAGCGACACCAAGGCGCGCGAGCTCGGCCTGACCCCGCTGGCCCGGATCGTCTCCACCGGCGTTTCCGGCCTCTCCCCCGAGATCATGGGCTACGGCCCGGTCGAGGCCTCCAAGCAGGCGCTCAAGCGCGCCGGCCTGACCATCGGCGACATCGACCTGGCCGAGATCAACGAAGCCTTCGCGGCCCAGGTCATCCCGTCCTACCGGGACCTCGGCCTGGACGTGGACAAGGTCAACGTCAACGGTGGCGCCATCGCCGTCGGCCACCCCTTCGGCATGACGGGCGCGCGGATCACCGGCACGCTCATCAACAGCCTGCAGTTCCACGACAAGCAGTTCGGTCTGGAGACCATGTGCGTGGGCGGCGGCCAGGGCATGGCGATGGTCATCGAGCGCCTGAGCTGACGCACTTCTCGGGCCCTTCGGAGCTCAAGTCGTGACTGAATCTCCCCCAGGATGTGACCTATGCCCTGGGGGAGAGTCATTTCCCCAGGTCAGAGTGGTTTTCCCGCTAAACACCGGGGCCAAAGTTCTGTCCAATTCGTGACGTAATGCACTGACAGGACGAGCGGGTTCACCGCAAGCTGATGTAGGAAGTCGGGGGGATCGATGAAACAGGGAGTACGTCAGTGAGCGCCATGCCTCTTGCCCTGCTGCTGACCGCGGCCACCGCCACGGCCGTGGGCGCCGCTGCCCTGCACGCCGCCTACCGTCTGCGCAAGCAGGTCACCGCCCTGCGCACCGAGCTGGCCAGGACGCACGGCACCGGCCGCCTCGCGGTCGTACCGCAGGCCCGCGCCACCCCCGCCGCCGAGATACGCGCCGCCGTCGCGGAGGCGCTCGCCGAGGAGCGGGAGCGCGAGCTGGCCGAGGCGCGCGCCTTCTGGGCCGCGCAGGAGACCCGCGACGCGGCGGACGCCCCCTCGCTGCTCGGTGGCCTGGCCGCCCCCGGCGAGGAGCTCCCGTTCTACCTACCGCGCCAGTCCGATTTCGTGGGTCTGGAGGCGATGGACTTCGACGCGGTCGAGGCGTTCGACGACATGGCGGACCTGCCCGAGGTGACGGAGTTCGCCGAGGACTCCCCCGAGCTGGCCGCTGCCCGCCGCCGCCACCCCTCGCACCCCGACTTCGTGCCGGTCCAGACCCCGGTGGTCACCGACCACGAGCGCACCGTGGCCCGCCTCGAGGAGCTCGCGGAGACGCGTACGGAGCTCATGGACGTACGCCCCGGCCCGCTCGGCACACTCGATGTCTATGCCTTCGCCGACGGCACGACGCTCTGTCTGACCCCCGGCCACCGGGAGACGGCGGAGCGGCTCGCCGAGGCGCTGCGCGCGGGCGACAGCCCGGTGCTGCTGGGCGGCTCCGGTGTCTCCGGCGCGTACGCCCTGACCTTCGCGTGCGGCGAGGAGAGCGTGTACATCCTCGCCGACCGCGTGATCGCGTCGCTCTAGTAGCCCGCCCCACGGGCGACAGCCCGGCCCCCCGCACGCCAGGCCCCGGGCTACAGCCCCGCCCGGCCCATCGCCGCCCGCACCAGACTCACGGCCTCGTCGATCTCCTCCAGGGAACCGGACGGGGCCGCTCGCAATGCCTCGGCCAAATCCCGCCCGGCCACCATCAGTTGATCCGCAACTGCGAACGGACCCGCGTCGGGCATGATCCGCGGCGCCCTGTCCGGCGCCTCGATCCGCTGGGCCCGCAGCGCCAATTCCCTGGCCGTCGCCAGCCCTTCGGCGGCCGCACCACACTGCAGCCGGCTCTGCGGCGCGGCCCGCAACCGGTCGGCGAAGCGGTCCACGGCGGCCGTCAGCTCAGTGGTATCAAACACGCCGCGACCCTACGCGCCGCCCCCGGCCTGTTGCCAATACGCGAGCGCTCAGGCACGGTGGCGGGAAGGAGCACACGCGCAACGCGTCCGGAGGCGCCGATGTCCCAAGTCTTCTCCGAAGAGACCCATCGAAATCTGCTCTCGCGAATCCCCCATTGCACCGGTCGTGAAATCTCCGACTGGCTCCGCACCGTCGACGAAGGCCCGTCCCTCTTCCGCTTCGAGGAGAAGGTCAGCTGGCTCCGGAGCGAGCACGACCTCGCCTACGGACACGCCAAAGCGATCATCCATGAGTACGACCTGAGGCGGGCAGCGCGCAAACTGCTCTAGCCGCTCCAGGTGTGCCGAAACCGCCGAAGGGCCCACAGGCGGTTGCCTGCGGGCCCTTCGCACGACTACAGCCGGCTGCGTCAGTCGTCGCCCTGGAGGATCGACAGCAGTCGCAGCATCTCCAGGTAGATCCACACCAGGGTCATGGTGAGGCCGAAGGCCGCCAGCCAGGACTCCTCGCGCGGAGCGCCGTACGTGACCCCGTCCTCGACCTGCTTGAAGTCGAGGGCCAGGAAGCACGCGCCGAGGATGATGCCGATGACACCGAAGAGGATGCCGAGGCCACCGCTGCGGAAGCCGAGGCCGTCACCGCCGCCGAACAGGGCGAACAGCAGGTTCACGGCCATGAGAAGCATGAAGCCCATGGCAGCTGCCATCACGAAGCCGTAGAAGCGGCGGTTGACCCGGATCAGCCGGGTCCTGTACGCGATGAGCACACCGACGAAGACACACATGGTGCCCATAACGGCCTGCACCACCGTGCCCGGGCCGATGTAGGTGCTGACAGCGCTGGAGATCACTCCGAGGAAGACACCCTCGAAGGCCGCGTACGCCAGGATGAGCGCCGGCACCGGCTTGCGCTTGAACGCCTGGATGAGCGAAAGGACCATGGCCACCAGAGCCGCGCCGATCGCGATGCCGTACGACTTGCCGATATTGGCTTCGTCGACCGGCAGCATGACCCAGGCGAGCACCGCGGTGAGGACGACCGTGCCGAGCGTCATGGCGGTACGCGCCACGACGTCGTCGATGGTCATCACATTGGCGCGGGCGGGAGCCTGCGGGCCGGCGCCGTACTGCGCGTCCGCCGGTGCGTAAGGGTTGGTCGCGTACGGGTTGCCCGCGCCCTGAGCGTAGGGGTTGGTTCCTACGGCGGGGCCCCCGGCCTGCGGCTGCTGCGCGTTGAACCCCGCGTAGCCGTTGTCGCGGCTGAACCCCCGTCGCGAGAAGACCGGGTTACTGCTCCTCATTTCACTCCTCCATGGCCACCCTGCGCGGCCTTGACGACAAGAGTAATGCGAAGGCAAAAGCAACACTCTAGTGCTCGGGGAGGATCTTTCCAGGATCGTGACCGGACCCGCATCCAGGACGGCTGCCCCGGCGGGGCGGTCAGCTGCAGGTGGAACGGGCGATGAAGTGCCCGGAGCCGGACTTGAACCGGCACGCCCCCGAGGGGCAGCGAGGTTTAAGCTCGCCGTGTCTGCATTCCACCATCCGGGCAAGGCGTGCGGTCCGCTTCGGCCCCTGAGCCTATCCGGGTGGATCTACCGGTCTGCGGGCCCTGTGGCCCGATGTTGTCTTATTTTATTGGCTTCTGAGGGTGCGTCAGTGCAGGTAAGGGGGCATTCGTACCCGCACCGCACGGCCCCCGGACGCCCTCGCGCCATCACGGGAATGACGGAAAGTCGCCTCCTCGCGTCTCAGGGACGCCGTCATACCAAAGGAGGAGGAACGGGCCGTGCGGTCCGACCCAAGTGGCCCCCGGGAACGGGCATCCGGACGGACGATCCGCGGCCGGGCGGCGGACAGGATGGGGTGGTCCCCTCAGCCACCTCGACAGGAGCCTTCCTCGTGACCACCACCCCCATCGCTCACCGCGCCACCGCAGTGGCCGCCCGCGCCACGGAACTGTCCAAGGTGTACGGACAGGGCGAGACCCAGGTGGTCGCGCTGGACCGGGTCACCGTGGACTTCCGGCAGGCGGAGTTCACCGCGATCATGGGCCCCTCGGGCTCCGGCAAGTCCACGCTGATGCACTGCGTGGCCGGCCTGGACAGCTTCAGCTCCGGGTCCGTACGGATCGGTGAGACCGAGCTCGGGTCGCTCAAGGACAAGCAGCTGACCCAGCTGCGCCGGGACAAGATCGGCTTCATCTTCCAGGCGTTCAACCTGCTGCCGACGCTGACCGGTCTTGAGAACATCACCCTCCCGATGGACATTGCGGGCCGCAAGCCGGACAAGCAGTGGCTGCAGCGAGTCATCGACATGGTGGGCCTGCAGGACCGGCTCAGCCACCGCCCCACCGAGCTCTCGGGCGGCCAGCAGCAACGCGTCGCCGTCGCCCGCGCCCTGGCCTCCCAGCCGGAGATCATCTTCGGTGACGAGCCGACCGGAAACCTGGACTCGCGCTCCGGCGCGGAGGTGCTGGGCTTCCTGCGCAACTCCGTACGCGAGATGGGGCAGACCGTCGTCATGGTCACGCACGACCCGGTGGCCGCCTCCTACGCCGACCGGGTGATCTTCCTGGCCGACGGCCAGATCGTCGACGAGATGCTGCACCCCACCGCGGACGGCGTCCTCGACCGGATGAAGGAGTTCGACGCCAGGGGCCGGACCAGCTGAACGACCGCTGACCCGTAGACCTCCGGCTCTCACACCAGGACTGACTCAGACATGTTCCGTACCGCCCTGCGCAATGTGCTCGCGCACAAGGCCAGACTGCTGATGACCGTACTCGCCGTAATGCTCGGCGTGGCCTTCGTCTCCGGCACCCTGGTCTTCACCGACACCCTCGGCAACGCCTACCGCAAGCAGTCGGCCAAGAGCTACGACAACGTCGCGGTCGCCGTCACCACGTACACCGACGGGAGCGACAGCAAGAAGAACGCCGGGATAGACACCAAGACCCTGGAGAAGATCCGGGGACTTGACGGGGTCGCCGGCGCCACCGGGCGGGTCTCCGGCTTCGCCGGCGTCGCCGACCAGGACGGCAAGCTGATCGGCAACGGCTGGTCCAACACCGGTGCGAACTTCGCCCCCGGCAAGGACGGCAAGGACGCCCAGTACACCTTCACCGACGGCTCGGGCCCGGTGAAGGACAGTCAGGTCGCCCTCGACCAGGACTCCGCGACCAAGGGCAGGTACGAGGTCGGGGACACCGTGCGGGTCGCGACCAACGGCCCGGTGAAGGAGTACACCCTCTCGGGTGTCTTCACCACCGAGGACGGCGCGGTCAACGCCGGCGGCAGCCTGGTTCTCTTCGACACCCCGGTCGCGCAGAAGCTGTATCTGCAGCCCGGCTACTTCAAGGACGTCACCGTCACCGCCGCGGCCGGAGCCTCCGACCAGAAGATCCTGGACACGGTCAAGCCGCTGCTGCCCAAGCACGCCGGGGCGCAGACCGGCAAGCAGCTCGCCGACGACCAGGCCAGGATGATCGAGGAGGGCCTCAGCAACCTCAACACGATGCTGCTCGCCTTCGCGGCCATCGCGCTCTTCGTCGGCGTCTTCCTGATCGCCAACACCTTCACCATGCTGGTCGCCCAGCGCACCAGGGAGCTGGCGCTGATGCGCGCCGTCGGCGCCTCGCGCCGCCAGGTCAAGCGCTCGGTGATGCTCGAGGCGCTGGTCGTCGGCGCACTCGCCTCCGTGATCGGCTTTGTCCTCGGTATCGGGCTGGCGACCGGGCTGCGTTCCGCGATGACCTCCTTCGGTGCGAAGGTGCCGGCGGGTCCGCTGATCATCTCGCCCACCGCGATCGCTTCCGCCCTCGCGGTCGGTGTGCTGGTCACCGTGCTCGCCGCGTGGCTGCCCGCCCGCCGGGCCGCGAAGATCCCGCCGGTGGCGGCGATGAGCAGCGTGCACGCGGTGGCGACCACCAAGTCGCTGGTCGTACGGAACTCCATCGGCGGCGTGATCACGCTGCTCGGCGCGGCCGGAATCCTCGGCGGCGCGGCGGTCGGCAAGGACGGCCGGATGCTCATCGCGGGCGGCGCGTTCCTGACGATGATCGGCATCATCGTGCTGATTCCGCTGCTGTCCCGTCCCGTGATCGCGCTGGCGCGTCCGCTGCTGCACCGTGTGTTCGGAGTGTCCGGCAAGCTGGCCGGCCAGAACGCGGTCCGTAATCCGCGCCGTACCGGAGCCACCGCCTCGGCGCTGGCCATCGGTCTGACTCTGGTCACCGGCCTCTCGGTACTCGGCGTCACGATGGGCCGTGCCGTGGACAAGATGACCACGGACAACATCAGGGCCGACTACATGGTGACGATGGCCGGCGGCGGTGCGCTGGACAAGTCGGCGCTGACCGCGCTGGAGAAGGCGAAGGGTGTCAGCGCGGTCTCCCCGCAGCAGGCCACCTCGCTGGAGATCAAGGGCGAATGGCACTCGGTCTCCGCGGTCACTCCAGGGGACGTGGAGAAGGTCTTCGACCTCAAGACGGTCTCCGGCTCCCTGGCCACCCTCGGCAAGGGCCAGATCGCGGTCGCCGAGAAGACCGCCAAGTCCAACGGCTGGAAGCCCGGTGACTCGCTGTCGGTGAAGTTCGGCGACGACCAGGACGGCGGCAAGGCCGAGACGAAGAACCTGACGGTCGGCGCGGTCTACACCGACAACGAGTTCCTCTCGCCTGTGCTGGTGTCCACGGACATCGTCGCTCCGTACGAGGCGAAGCCGTACATCCCCGAGGTCTGGGTGAAGATGGACGGCGGCCCGACCAAGGCCAACGAGCAGGCTTTGGTGGACGCGCTGGGTAACAGCCCGGCGATGAGCGTCATGGACCAGCAGGACATCCGGAACAAGTTCGGCGGCATGATCAACACCCTGCTGAACATCATGTACGGACTGCTGGCGATGGCCCTGATCATTGCGGTCCTCGGCGTCATCAACACCCTCGCGATGTCCGTCTTCGAGCGACAGCAGGAGATCGGCATGCTGCGGGCGATCGGCCTGGACCGCCGCAAGGTCAAGCGCATGATCCGCCTGGAGGCGGTGGTGATCTCGGTCTTCGGCGCGGTGATCGGTGTCGGGCTCGGGTCCTTCCTGGCCTGGGCGATCGGCGAGACGATCAGGAAGCAGATCCCCGGGTACGCGCTGGTCATGCCGTGGGACCGGATCGGGATCTTCCTGCTGCTCGCCGGTGTGGTCGGGGTACTGGCCGCGCTGTGGCCGGCGCGCAGTGCCGCGAAGCTGAACATGCTGACGGCGATCAAGACCGAGTAGGTCCTGTACGCCGCAAGGGCCCCGCGACCTGTGCAGGTCGCGGGGCCCTTGCGCTTGCGCCCGGATCGCCCGGAACGTCAGTCGGCCCCAGGCCGACTCACCCGGCCCGATTCCATTCGCGCGTACGCAGCGGCAGCCCGGATGTCCCGCTCTCCGGCGACTTCACGGCCAGGATCTGGTTGACCCCGATCCTGTTGCGCTCGAAGGAGAGCGCGCAGGCAGCCATGTAGAGCCGCCAGACACGGGCGCGGCCAGGAGTGCTGAGCCGCACCGCCTTGCGCCAGTTCGCCTCCAGGTTGGCGACCCACTGGCGCAGTGTGAGTGCGTAGTGCTCGCGGATCGACTCGACGTCACGGACCTCGAAGCCGGCTTCCTCGAGCGTGCCGACGGTACGGCCGAGCGGGGCGAGCTCACCGTCCGGGAAGACGTACCGGTCGATGAACTCGTCCACCTGGTAGGCGGATTCGTCCTTCTCGGGGCGGCGGGCGATCTGGTGGTTGAGCAGCCGGCCGCCGGGCCTGAGGAGCGAGAAGAGCTGTTCGGCGTACTCGTGGTAGCGGAGCTCGCCGACGTGTTCGGCCATGCCGATGGAGGAAATGGCGTCGTACGGACCGTCCCTGACGTCCCGGTAGTCCTGAACGCGGATCTCGATCCGGTCGGTGAGGCCCTCTTCGGCGATGCGCTTGCGGGCGAAGGCGGCCTGCTCACGGGAGAGAGTGACGCCGATGACCTGGACGCCGTACTCGCGGGCGGCATGGATGGCCATGGCGCCCCAGCCGCAGCCGACGTCGAGCAGCCGGTTCCCCTCCTTCAGGTCGAGCTTGCGGCAGATGAGGTCGAGCTTGTCGCGCTGGGCGTCTTCGAGACTGCTGTCCTCGTCCTCCCAGTACGCGCACGAGTAGACCATCGACGGCCCGAGCACCAGCGCGTAGAAGTCGTTGCCTACGTCGTAGTGGTGGCTGATGGCCCGCTTGTCGCGGAGCTTGGTGTGCAGCGACCCCAAGCGCCGCCGGACTTCCTCGGGGGGCGGGGCGGGCGGTGGCAGCATCCCGCCGATCTTCAGCAGCCCGCGGGCGGCGGCGCGCATGCGCGGATCGCGGAGGGGGTGGACGCTGTCCGTGGACTCGTCGCCGCGCTCCCAGAGGAGCCCGGCGAGCAGGCCGAGCGCGGTGTACAGATCGCCGTCGACATCGATCTCCCCGGCCACCCAGGCCCGGACCAGCCCGAGCTCCCCGGGCCGCCACAACAGTCGGCGCAGCGCGCGCCGGTGCCGAATGACGAGAACGGGACCGCCCGGCGGCCCGGCCTCGCTGCCGTCCCAGGCCCGGATACGGACCGGGAGCGGGTCTCCGAGCAACTCCTCGGCAAGAGTGGTCAGCCGCAGTGCGGCGTCGGCCATGGCGCACACCTCCGTGACGGTGGATCCCAGAAATGCTGCGCACCACGCGCGCTGGGCTGCGCGGTGCACTCCAGGGAACAATCCGACCACCCTGCGTGCTTCCCGACATCACGCAATGCCCGAGCAAAATACCTGCATGTCACACGTACCCGTCCGGGCGACGGGAACGGGCGCGTGCGGCTGCGCCGTTGACGGAAGAAATGTCCCGCGCACGGCCGAAGGGGCCGCCCGCACCACGGATGGCGGGCGACCCCTTCGGGGTAGGACAAGCTGTGCTGCTGCGGCTAGGAGGCCTTGGCCTTCTCTGCTTCCGTCTTCTTCGCTTCGGCCTTCTCCGCTTCCGGCTTCGGAGCGGCCGCCGGAGCCGGCTTCGCCGCCTCGTAGAACTCCTCGCGCGGCGACTCCATCGCGCCGAGCGAGACGACCTCACGCTTCAGGAACATCGCCAGCGTCCAGTCCGCGAAGACACGGATCTTGCGGTTCCAGGTCGGCATCGCCATACCGTGGTAGCCACGGTGCATGTACCAGGCGAGCCGGCCCTTGAGCTTGATCTTCACCTTGCCCATGACGATCATCGCGACGCCCTTGTGCATGCCGAGACCGGCCACCGCACCCTTGTTGGCGTGGCTGTACTCCTTCTGCGGGAAGCCCCGCATACCGGAGATGACGTTGTCGCCGAGGAGCCGCGCCTGACGCAGCGCGTGCTGGGCGTTCGGCGGGCACCAGGCGTTCTCCACGCCGGCCTTGCGGGCCGCGACGTCCGGGACCTGGGCGTTGTCGCCGGCGGCCCAGATGTAGTCGGTGCCCTGGACCTGCAGCGTCGTCGTGGTGTCGACGTGGCCGCGCGGGCCCAGCGGCAGGCCGTAGCGGGCCAGCGCCGGGTTCGGCTTCACACCGGCCGTCCACACGATGGTGCTGGAGTCGACCTCGAGGCCGTTCTTCAGCACCACGTGGCCGTCCACGCAGGAGTCCATCGACGTCGAGAGGTAGATCTCGATGCCGCGGCCCTCGAGGTGTTCCTTGCCGTACTTGCCCAGCTTCGGACCGACCTCGGGAAGGATCTTGTCGGCCGCGTCGACCAGGACGAAGCGCATGTCCTCGCGCTTGACGTTCGTGTAGTACTTGGCCGCGTCGCGCGCCAGGTCCTCCACCTCGCCGATGGTCTCGGCGCCGGCGAAGCCGCCGCCCACGAAGACGAAGGTGAGCGCCTTGCGGCGGACGTCCTCATCGGTCGTCGAGTCGGCCTTGTCGAGCTGCTCGAGTACGTGGTTGCGCAGGCCGATGGCCTCTTCGATGCCCTTCATACCGATGCCCTGCTCGGCGAGGCCGGGGATCGGGAAGGTGCGGGAGATCGCGCCGAGCGCGACGACCAGGTAGTCGAAGGGCACCTCGTACGCCTCGCCGACGAGCGGCGAGATCGTGGCGACCTTGCGGTCCTGATCAATGGTGGTGACCCGACCGGTGAGCACCTCGGCCTTGGGCAGGACGCGTCGCAGCGGGACGACGACGTGCCTCGGCGAGATGCTGCCGGCGGCAGCTTCGGGGAGGAAGGGCTGGTACGTCATGTACGAGCGCGGGTCCACGACCGTGACGGTCGCTTCCGCGTAACGCATCTTCTTCAGAATGCGTCGAGCTGCGTACAGGCCTACGTACCCACCGCCTACAACGAGGATCCTGGGACGCTCCGTGGTGCTCATGCCATCGAGTATCCACCCCCCTCGGAGGGGGTGCTCGTGAGCCCCTTCACAAGCTCCCGACCCACCTCTGCTACACTGCGCCGCCCACGTGACCCAGGTCATGGCGGCGGAGGGGAACCACGGTGTAAAGGCAAACGCTGTTCGCCCCCCGTGAGCTGGTCCCTAAGGGGCCGCCCGGCGGTGGACCACTGTCCTGATCAACGCTCCCGCAACATGCCTGTATCCGTCCGGAATGCACGCACCCGGGACGGACGGGTGGGCCGCGGGGGGCTTTCGACCCCCCGCAGCGCCCAACAAGGACGTTTTCCTTGTGAAGAACTTCACGAAGTTCGTCGCGCCGCAGTCGCGAGACCGGTCTCTAGGCGATGGACCAGGCGATCCCGTCGAGGATGTCGTGCTCGCTGACGACCACTTCGCGCGCGCCGATCCGCTCCATGATCTCCCTCAGCACCAGCGCCCCGGCGCCGATGACATCCACCCGCCCCGGGTGCATGACCCGGTACGCGGCGCGCTGCTCGTGCGTGGAGTCCAGCAGCGTGTCGCTGATCCTCACCACCTGCTCGTAAGGGATCCGGGCGTGGTGGATCTTCGCCGAGTCGTATGCGTCGAGGCCGAGCGCGATCCCCGCGACCGTCGTCACCGATCCGGCGAGACCGACCAGGGTGCGCGCCTCCCGCAGCGGGACGGTCTCCTCCGCCAGGTCGAGCGCGGCCCGGATGTCCGCGCGGATCGCGGCGACCTCGTCGGCCGCCGGCGGATCGTTGCGGATGTGACGCTCCGTGAGCCGTACGCAGCCGATGTCGACCGACCGCGCGGCCAGCACGTGCTCCTCGCCGACGACGAACTCGGTCGAGCCGCCGCCGATGTCCACGACCAGGCGCTCCTCGTGGCCCGGCAGGCCACCGGTGGCGCCGGTGAAGGAGAACTCCGCCTCCTGCTCGCCGGTGATCACCTCGGGCTCGACGCCGAGGATGTCGAGGACGCCGCGGACGAACTCGTCGCGGTTCTCGGCATCACGCGAGGCGGAGGTGGCCACGAAGCGGAGCTTCTCGGCACGGTGCTCCTTGATGACGGCGGCGTACTCGCGGCAGGCCGCGAAGGTCCGCTCCAGCGCCTCGGGCGCGAGCCGTCCGGTGCGGTCCACGTCCTGACCCAGCCGGACGATGATCATCCGCCGGTCGAGGTCGACCAGCTCGCCGGTCTCGGGGTCCGCGTCGGCGACGAGGAGGCGGATGGAGTTCGTACCGCAGTCGACGGCGGCGACCCGGGTCACTCCTTGTCCCCTTCTTCACGAGCCGCGGCTTCTTCGCGGGGCGCGGCTTCTTCGCGGGGCGCGGCTTCTTCGCGGGGCGCGGCTTCTTCACACGGCGCGACACAGGGGCCCTTGCGCCACCACTCGGGGAGCAGGGCGATCGCCTCGTCGCCCAGCGGGTTGACCCCGGGCCCGGCCGCGAGCGAGTGGCCGACCAGGACGTGCAGGCACTTCACCCGGTCGGGCATGCCGCCGGCGCTGGGGAAGCCCTCCAGCACCTCGATCGCGTCACGGCGCGCGATGTAGTCCTCGTGGGCGGCGCGGTACGCGGCGGCCAGCTCCGGGTCGGTCGCCAGGCGCTCGGTCATCTCCTTCATGACGCCGTTCGCCTCGAGCGTGCCGATCGCCGACGCGGCCCGCGGGCAGGTCAGGTAGTACAGCGTCGGGAACGGGGTGCCGTCGGGGAGCCGCGGAGCGGTCTCGACGACATCGGGCCGGCCGCACGGGCAGCGGTGCGCGATCGCGCGCAGACCGCGCGGCGGGCGGCCGAGCTGCTCCTTGAACGCGGCGATGTCCGCGTGGGTCGGCTCAGTGGGGTCGGTGGTGGGAGGGGGCGTTTCCATGCCTGCCTTGGTTCTACTCGGCTGCTACTTGCGGTCGGCGTTGTCGACGCCGTCCCAGACGTTCGAGTACCAGGGACGGTCCGCCGCGCCTTCGTCGGTACGGCGGTGCTCGGCGGCCTCGGGGTCGATCACCGTGTACCCAGTCTCTCCCGGAAGCACGAAGTGCAGGTGCTCGCGGGCCAGCCGCTCGATGTACCTGTCGTCCTGAAGGCGCGCCTTCTCGTCCCTGAGCCGCTCGACCTGCTGCTCGGCGTCGTCCATCCGGCGCCTCTGCTCGGCGATGTCGGCGCGCTGGGAGACGTACTGACGCATCGGGTACGCGAGGGCGACGACCAGCGAGCAGATCACCAGGGTCAGAAACGCCGCCCGGCCGGTGAGCCGGGAGCGGCGGTCCTGCCGGCGGCTCTGCGAACGGTAGACGCGGGCCGCGGTCTGCTCGCCGAGCACCCGCAGCCTGGTCGCGGTGGAGAACCGGTCCTGGTCCCCTTTGCGTGCCATGGTCTCACCTCCCCATTACGCGCGTACGTCCCCGGACACGGTACGGGACCGTGACCGGGGACGCTTCGCTTCGCTACGCCTTTGCCACCCATTCACTTCTCTGGATGCACAGCGCGAATGACAGGGCGTCAGCCGGTGATCAGCCCTTGAAGCGCGGGAAGGCGGAGCGGCCCGCGTACACCGCGGCGTCGTCGAGGATCTCCTCGATACGCAGCAGCTGGTTGTACTTGGCGACGCGCTCGGAGCGGGCGGGGGCGCCGGTCTTGATCTGGCCGCAGTTGGTGGCGACGGCCAGGTCGGCGATGGTGACGTCCTCGGTCTCGCCGGAGCGGTGGGACATCATGCACTTGAAGCCGCTGCGCTGGGCGAGCTCCACGGCATCCAGGGTCTCGGTCAGCGAACCGATCTGGTTCACCTTGACGAGCAGCGCGTTCGCGGCGCCGTCCTCGATGCCGCGGGCCAGGCGCTCCGGGTTGGTGACGAACAGGTCGTCGCCGACGATCTGGACCTTGGTGCCCAGCTTGTCGGTGAGGACCTTCCAGCCGGCCCAGTCGTCCTCGAAGAGCGGGTCCTCGATGGAGACGAGCGGGTAGGCCGCCACGAGCTCCTCGTAGTACTCGGTCATCTCGGCGGCCGAGCGGGACTTGCCCTCGAACTCGTACAGGCCGTCCTTGTAGAACTCGGACGCGGCGACGTCGAGCGCCAGCGCGATGTCCTTGCCCGGGGCGTAACCGGCCTGCTTGATGGCCTCGAGGATGAGGTCCAGGGCGGCGCGGTTGGAATCCAGGTTCGGCGCGAAGCCGCCCTCGTCGCCGAGGCCGGTGGAGAGGCCCTTGGTCTTCAGGACGGACTTGAGGGTGTGGTAGACCTCGGCGCCCCAGCGCAGGGCCTCGGAGAAGGACTCGGCGCCGATCGGCGCGATCATGAACTCCTGGATGTCCACGTTGGAGTCGGCGTGCGAGCCGCCGTTCAGGATGTTCATCATCGGAACGGGCAGCAGGTGCGCGTTCGGGCCGCCGAGGTAGCGGAAGAGCGGCAGGTCGGAGGCCTCGGAGGCGGCGTGCGCGACGGCGAGGGAGACGCCGAGGATGGCGTTGGCACCGAGGGAGGACTTGTCCGGAGTGGCGTCCAGGTCGAACATCGCCTGGTCGATCAGGCGCTGCTCGGTGGCGTCGTAGCCGACGAGCTCCGGGCCGATCTGCTCGATGACGGCGAGGACGGCCTTCTCGACGCCCTTGCCCTGGTAGCGGTTCTGGTCACCGTCGCGGAGCTCAAGAGCCTCGAACGCACCGGTGGAGGCGCCGGACGGAACAGCAGCACGGCCCGTGCTGCCGTCGTCGAGGCCAACCTCGACCTCGACCGTGGGGTTGCCTCGGGAGTCCAGGATTTCCCGGGCTACGACGACGTCGATGGACGGCACGAGCATCTCCTTCTGGGATGTGACGCGAGAAGTGCAGGGTCTCTTGGCCTTGCGACATGAGCCTAACCGGCTCCACGGCATCGGCCAGCCGTTGCCCGCCCGCTGGGACGAAAAACGCCCCGAAGACTCGCGGCGCAGGACAAACAGCACGTGAACTACCTGCGGGTAACGCCACGAGGGCCCGGCAAGGACCGGTAACGACGGGTACCGACCGGGACAGACAGCGCCCCGGCCCAGCGCGTACGGGGGGAGACGCGCCGGACCGGGGGCTGGGACCCGGCCCAGCGCGTACGGGGGGGAGACGCGCCGGACCGGAGTCTGGGACCCGGGGTCAGCTCAGGTGGAGCTGCTGGCCCGGGAAGATCACATCGGAGTCCTTGACGATGTCCTTGTTGAGGTCGAACAGCTTCTGCCAGCCGCCCTTGACCTTCTTGGCCTCGGCGATCGTGCCGAGGGTGTCGCCGGCCTTGACCTTGTACTCGCCGTCGCCCTTCTTGAAGCCCTTGGCGGCGGGCGCGGACTTCGCCGGGGCGGCGGGGCGCTCGGAGCGCGTCGTGGGGGCCTCGGCGCGCTTCGGGGCGGGCTTCGGGGCGGGCTGCGCCTGCTGCGTGGTGCCGGAGCCACCGTTGTAGGCGGCGTTGGACAGGCCGACGCCGCAGTTCGGCCAGGCACCCTTGCCCTGCCCGGCCAGGACCTTCTCGGCGACCGCTATCTGCTGGGACTTGGAGGCCTGGTCGGCGGAGGAGGCGTACGCCGTGCCGCCGTACGCGGCCCAGGTGGAGGCCGAGAACTGCAGGCCGCCGTAGAAGCCGTTGCCGGTGTTGATGGACCAGTTGCCACCGGCCTCGCACTGGGCGACCTTGTCCCACTCGGAGGCGGTCGCGGCGGAGGCGGAGGTGGCGCCCATCAGCGGGGCGGCGACGACGGCACCGGTGACACCGGCGAACGCGGCGATACGGGCAGTCCGATCAAGAACGGTCGGGCGGCGGTGCTTGTTCTTGCTGGAAAACAGCATGGAACATCTCCTCACCGACGCCTACGAGGTGAGCTGTCGGGTTCGGGCCAAGTGAGTTGCCCGGCCGCGCGTCCTGCGCGCAGCTTCACCCCAAGCCGGTCCGTCGGCCGTTGCGTACTGCTCTCAACGGCCGGGCCCGGCGCTTACCTTGGGTCCCCCGCTCCTGCCTTCGGCGCTCTGTGCGAACGACTACTCCCCCCGACCGGCGGCAGGATTCGGCGTGACGGTCAGTGGTGCCCGCGGTGGCGAGCGGTTCAGACCGTAGACACAGCTCTCCCCGATGTCCAAAGACGAACATCGGGGAGAAATCGCCCATTTCGCTGCTCAGGGAACTCTCGTTTCCGCAGGTGAGAAGCGGAACAACCGGACCCGAGGGGCGAGATATGCCAGTTGGGACAAAGAGACCCATGTCTCAGTTGAACAAACTCGGACATACATCGGCGAACTGCCGCTACTTCACGTCCAGATCGAGGCTCTGGCCAGGGAGGATGAGATCCGGATCGGCGCCGACCGTCTCGCGGTTCGCCTCGTAGATCGCGGACCAGCCACCGGTCAGCTTCTGCTCGTCGGCGATGGCCCACAGGCTGTCGCCGGGGCGGACGGTGTACTCGCCGGGCAGGGCGTCCGCTTTGCCGTCGCTGCCGGTCTTGTCGACCTCGTCACGTGTCGCACCGTCACCTCGCGAGGCATGGCGGGCATCTTCGCGCGGATTGTCCGTATTGCCCGGCTCGGCCTCCTCCGGGGCGCCACGGTGCTTGCCGGTGCCGCTGTCGGCGCCGGCGTCCTGCCCCGCACCCGGCTTCGCCGACCCGGACGGCCGGGTCGACGCCTTGGGGCTCGCCGGCGCGGAGGAGTCCGCGGACGGCTCGGCGGACGGCTCGGCGGATCCGGAGGTCCCGGCGGAGGGCTCCGCGGACGCGGCCGGCGGCGCGGGGGTGCTCTGCCCCGGCGACGGCATGGCGCCCGGGTCGACACCGGTCGCGGCGCCGTCGTTCGTCAGCCCCGACAACAGCGAACAGGTGGCCCACGCCTGGGGACCCTGCGCGTCGAGGACCTTCTCCGCGACCGCGATCTGCTGGGAGCGGCTCGCGAGGTCGGCGGTGGGCGCATACGCCGTACCGCCGAAGTCCTGCCAGGTCTCCTGCGAGAGCTGCAGACCGCCGTAGAACCCGTTGCCGAGGTCTGCGCTCCACATGCCGCCGCTCTCGCACTCCGCGACGCGGTCCCACGTGGAGGCGTCGGCGGCGGAGGCCGATCCGGCGCCGAGCAGCGGGATGGCGATGGCCGATCCAGTCACCCCTGCCGCGACGACGATGGCCGGAGCCTGGCGGGGTCGGCGGTGTCGTCCGTTCCCGGAGCGCATGCGGTTGCCTTTCGCGTGACTACAGACGTGACTACAGCCATGTCCGCGGATCTGACCACAGGCCTGACCACAGATGTGACTGGTGGGACGACGGTGAAGGTAGCCGCATTCGAACGCTGGTCACAAGTCGATGCAGCGGAGATCACGTGAAAGTCACAGTCTTGACGCTTCGTCAGATTTATCGAGGTGTGAACTCAACGGGCAGAGTGCGCAATCCGCGCATAATGAGCCCCCCGCGCCATCGCAAATCGGCCGGATCTCCCGCAAGCCGCAAGTCGGGCATCCTGCGGAGCAGCGTCGCCAGCGCCGTCTGCCCCTCCAGCCGGGCGAGCGGCGCACCGAGGCAGTAGTGGATGCCGTGCCCGTACCCGAGATGCTGGTTGTCGCGCCGGGAGAGGTCGAGAATGTCCGGGTCCGTGAACCGCTCCGGGTCCCGGTCGGCCGCGGCGAGCACGACGAGTACGGGATCGCCGGCGGCGATGTCCTGTCCGCCGAGGCTGAGCGGCTGCGTGGCGAACCGCCAGGTCGCGAGCTCCACCGGCCCGTCGTACCGCAGCAGTTCCTCGACACCTGTCGCGAGCAGCTCGCTCTCCCCGGCCGCGAGGGAGGCCTGGAGCCGCTCCCGCTGCGCCGGGTTGCGCAACAGCGCGTAGACGCCGTTGCCGATGAGATTGACCGTCGTCTCGAAGCCCGCGAAGAGAAGAATGAAGGCCATCGCGGCGGCCTCGTTCTCGGTGAGGTGCTCGCCGTGGTCACTGGCGCGAATGAGGCCCGAGATGAGATCGTCGCCCGGATCTTCCCTTTTACGGTGGATGAGTTCGGCGAGATAGCCACGCATCTTCTTCACAGAACGAGCGACACCGCCACGCGGCCCGCCGCCGTGCCGGATCATCATGCCCGCCCAGTCGCGGAAGTCGTCCTGGTCCTCACGCGGGACTCCGAGCATGTCGCAGATGGCGTAGATGGGGAGTGGGAACGCGAACTCATGAATGAGGTCCGCCTCTCCCTTCTCCACGCTGTGCTGATTCTCGAAGATTGTGTCAATGAGACGGTCCGTCAACTCCTGCACCCGCGGCGCGAATTCGGCGACCCGGCCCGGAGTGAACGCCTTCGACACCAGCCGCCGCAACCGGGTGTGGTCGGGCGGGTCGATGTTCAGCAGATGCGTCATCAGCTCGGCCTTGCGCTCGCCCGGGATCCCCGTCTTCCCCTTGGCGTGCGCGGGCTCGGCGTGGTGCACCGGGTTCTTGGACAGCCGCTGGTCGGCGAGCGCCTGCTTGGCGTCGGCGTACCGGGTCACCAGCCATGCCTCGACCCCGCTGGGGAGCCGGGTGCGGTGCACGGGGGCGTGCTCGCGCAGCCAGGCGTAGGCGGGGTAGGGGTCGGTGGCGAACTCCCAGGTGAAGAGTTCGGGGGCAGGTGTGTTGCTCACGCCCCGACGTTATCCGGCTTCCCGTCGAGCGCCTTCCTTGCACCGGGGCAACGAAAGGTACTAACCGGCGTGGCCCTCCGCCACGCGGATCGCATCCCGGTAGGCCCGGGCAGCGGCGCGCAGTGCGGCCTCCGGATCCGTGCCCGCCTCCTCGGCACGAGCAGCGAGGGCGAGCAGTTCGTACCCGATGCCCTCGCCGGCGGGCAGCGGCACGGTAAGTCCCGCGGTACGGACCCGGGAGGCGAGCTTCGCGGCGAGCGCGAGGCCGGGCTGGCCCAGCGGCACGCCGTCCGTGACCGAGTCCCGCTGCTTCTCGATGGCCTTCGTGCGGAGCCAGTGCTCCTTCACGTCCTCCGGCGTCTCGGCGCTCTCGTCGCCGAAGACATGCGGATGGCGGTGGATCAGCTTCTCCACGATCGTCCCGGCGACGTCGTCGATGGAGAACGGCTCGTCCTGATCCTCCTCCGCGATGCGCGCGTGGAAGACGACCTGGAGGAGTACGTCCCCGAGCTCCTCCCGCAGCTCGTCGCGGTCGCCGTCCTCGATCGCCTCGACGAGTTCGTACGCCTCCTCGATGCCGTACTTGGCGAGGCCCTTGTGGGTCTGCTGCGAGGACCACGGGCACTCGAGCCTGATCCGGTCCATGACCTGGACGAGGTCGATGAGACGGGCGCCGGGCAGGTCGTACGAGCCGGGGAGCAGCTCCAGATCCGGCATCTGCACCCGTCCGGACCCGGCCAGCCTGGCGAGCCCGTCGGTCAGGGCCCGGTCGCCCTCGCCGGACGGGACGACCACGACGGTACGGCCTCCCCCAGAGCCTCCGGCCTGGGAGGTACCCCCGGCGCAGGCGTCGACGAGCTCCTGTGCGGTGGGCGCGGCGATCTCGACGTCGACACCCGCCTCGCGCAGATACGGCAGCTGCGGATGACCCTCGTCGGCGCACAGCACCCGGTCGGCGGCGTGCAGCGTCTGCCACGCGGGCCAGGACAACAGCCCGGGCGCGACGCGGTGGCTGGCGGTGAGCAGGACGATACGGCCGGAGGCAACGGGTGCTTCTGTGGTCACCCGTCGAACCTACCTCGCACTAAGCACCCGCCTCGACGGGCTGCTCCTCCTTGGTGACCTGGGTGATCCAGGGGGCCTTGTAGCTGCTGAGCTCGAGCTTCTGGTCGTCCCAGGTGCCGTAGCGCGGGTTGACGTCGATGTGCAGCGCCTTGGCGGCAGCGGTGAAGGCCTGGTTGAGCTTCTGCTGGCCCTCGGGGGTGTTCGTCGCACCGAGGGAGGTGGCGAGCTTGTTCACCAGGATGTCGCGGCGTACGACGTCGTCGAGCTGGGCCGGGGCGACGCCGCGCTGCTGCAGATACATGGCGGAGAGCTGCTCCTCGCCACCGGACTGCTGGACCAGGGTGGCCCGGCCGTCCTGGACCTCCTTGCGGCTGACCTTGACGCCGGCGTCGTCGGCGGCGCGCTGGACGACCTGGTCGACGATGAGGTCGTAGAGCTTGGCGCGGCTGAGCTGCCCACTGTCCTTGATGAGCTGCGCGGACTGGGGGGAGCGCTGCTGGGCGGCGCGTACGTCCTTCACCTTCGCCTGGACGGTGGACACATCGATCCGCTCGCCACCGACGACGGCGGCGGCCCCTGGGTGCGCGTCACTGCCGCAGGCGGAGAGGAGGGGCGCGGCGGTGAGGAGCGCGGCGGAGACGATGAGCGCGGTGCGACGGCGGCGGTGCAAAGGAGCCTCCCGGCGTGATTGTGCTTCGGTGCACAAGACCCTGCGGTGATCGATGGTAGGCAGTCCCAGGGGTCTGGGCCACTGATTCGCCAAACGATTCGCCTGCGGTTGCGGATGCGCGGAGCGGCCGTCAGCCGGCCGACTGCACAGTGCCCGCTCCCGTATCAGGTCTGAGGCACCCGCTCCGGCTCCGGCTCCCGCTCGCGCGGGACCGGATCCGGTCGCAGCATGATCGTCCGGGAGACCACAAAAGTGATCGGGATCGCCGCGCCCGCCGCGATCAGCGGCGCGTAGCGGCTGCCGAAGTGCAGTACGTCCACCAGCAGATAGACACCGGTCGTGGTGACGACGAAGTTCGCGGCGTTGGTGAGCGGGAAGAGCAGGAACTTCCGCCAGGTCGGGCGGGTCCTGTAGGTGAAGTACGAGGTCAGGAAGAAGGACCCGACCATGCTGAGCGCGAAGGCGATGACATGCGCCGCGACATACGGCAGCCAGGTCAGCAGGGCCAGATATATCCCGTAGTACGTCCCGGTGTTCACCACCCCTACCAGGGCGAATCTGACCATCTGGACCCGGACTGTCATCGTCTTACGAGCTCCCCCGTGCGTGTACGCCGTACTCCTCCCTGCTGGTGCGGAAGGTCGGCGTCGGTGGCCTTCACCAGGAAGTGCGGTCGCCGCTTCACCTCGTAGTAGATACGGCCGACGTACTCGCCGACCACCCCCAGCATCAGCATCTGTACGCCGGCGAGTGCGGTGACCGCCACCAGAAGGGTGACATACCCGGGGGTGTCCACGCCGTTCACCAGGGCGACACCGACAATCCAGGCGGCATACGCCATGGCGAGCGTGACAAGCAGAAGCCCGAGATAGACGGCGGCCCGCAACGGCTTGTTGTTGAAGGAGAGCAGCCCGTCGAGGCCGTAGTTGAGCAGTTTTCCGAAACTCCATTTGGACCGGCCCTGTTCACGCAGCGCATTCTCGTACTCGAAGGTCGTGGTGCGGAATCCGACCCAGGCGAAGAGACCCTTGGAAAACCGGTTGTACTCGGTGAGTTCGAGGACCGCGTCCACGGTACGGCGCGACAGCAGCCGGAAATCGCCCACGCCGTCGACCAGTTCCACATCGACGAGGCGGTTGATCAGCCAGTAGTAGGCACGGGCGGTGACGGTGCGGGTGACCCGGTCGCCCTTGCGGGTGCGCCGGGCGATGACCTGGTCGAAGCCCTCCTGGTGCAGCTGCAGCATGCGCCGGACCAGCTCCGGCGGGTGCTGGAGGTCGGCATCCATGATGACGACCGCGTCGCCCTCGGCATGCTGGAGGCCGGCGAGCATCGCCGCCTCCTTGCCGAAGTTGCGGCTGAAGGAGACATAGCGGGCACGAGGGTCGGCCGCGGCGATCTCCTCGAGGAGAGGGAGCGTACGGTCCTGGCTTCCGTCGTCCACATAGACCAACTCGAATTCCTGCCCGAGCAGGGAGATTTCCGCGGTCACATGTTCATGGAAGCGGCCGATGATCTCCTCTTCGTTGAAGCACGGAACAACTATCGAGATCAGCACGGAAGAACAACATCCCACCCGAATGTCCCGTGCGGATTCCCTACATGACGCGTAGGCGACCATTCCGTGAACTGGGCTTCCCGCGTGATGTTTTCACGAACGGCGCTGGCATATTCGAGGAATCATGTCGACTCTGCAATCCGCGCGCGGCCGCGCCGCCGCCCTCGCCGCACTGATCACCGTGGGGGCCGTGTGTGCCGGTGACGCCGTCGCCCGCAGCTTCCCCTTCGGACCGCACACCCGCAGCGTGAACGACCTCGGCAATCAGTTTGTGCCGTTTCATGCGCACCTGTGGGATCTGCTGCACGGCCGGGCGGACGGCGGACTGCTGCTCAACTGGCAGTCCGGTTACGGAACCAGCTTTCTGCCCGACCTGGGGACCTATCTGACCAGCCCGTTCTCGCTGCTGGTCGGGCTCTTCCCGCGGGACGGGATCGATCTCGCCGTCTATGTGGTCACGCTGCTGAAGATGGCGACCGCGGCCGCGGCCATGACCTGGCTGCTGCTGTCGCTGCGCAAGGACACGGGCGGGCGCTGGTGGATGGCGGCGGTGCTCGGCGCCTCGTACGCGCTGTGCGGCTGGTCGGTCGTCGAGGCCTCGTACAACCCGATGTGGATGGACGGACTGGTCGCCTTCCCGCTGCTGTGCCTGGTCGGCGAGTGGGCGCGCACGGCGCGCCGGCCGGTTCTCGGCCCCGTGGTCGTCGCGGTGGCCTGGATCGCCAACTTCTACACCGCGTACATGGCGACCATCGGGGCCGCGCTGGTGCTTCTCGTGCGGCTGCTGCTGGAGGAGACGGCGGCAGGCGACCGGATGCGGGCGCTGCTGCGGGCCGCCCGGGCCGTACTGCTCGGCATCGCGCTCGCCGCACCCGTACTGATCCCCGTCTTCCTCGGCTCCAAGCACGCCTATCCGGGGTGGACGAAGGAGTTCGCGCCGGCCGGCTGGGCCGATGCGTTCGCCCGTACGCTGCCGGCGACGTACAGCTTCTTCACGCCCGCGGTCTTCCTCGGCAGCGGTGCGCTGCTGCTGGCCTGCACGCTCGCCTTCAACAGCGCTGTGCCGCGCCGTGAGCGGTGGGTGTGGACGGGGCTGGCGGCGGCTGTCGCCGTCTCGCTGCAGTGGGGGCCGACGCACCTGGTGTGGCATGTCTTCGCGACGCCCAACGGCAGCCCGTACCGGCAGACCTTCGTCTTCGCCGGGATCCTGGTGATCGCCGGCTGGATCTGCCTCTCGCACGGCTGGCCTGGGCGGCGCGCCCTGCTCGGCGGCGGCGCGGTGGTGGCGGTGATCGCGCTCGGGGCCTCCTTCAGCGACCTGGTCACCGCCTGGACGTTCCCGCTGTTCGCGGCGGGGATCGCGGCGGTCCTGGCCGGTCTGGTGCTGGCAAGGCGCGGAAAGTCCGCCGTGCTGGCCGCGCTGCTGCTCAGCGGCGCGCTGGTCGGGCAGGCCGCGGCGACCACCGCGTACGCCGACCGGCAGCGGCTCGGCAGGCTCGACGACTATCCGGCCTGGGGCGAGCCGCAGAGCGAGCGGGCCGCGGCGGTGGCGAAGGCCGACGGCTGGCCCGGCTACCGCACCGATCCGGGCCGCGACCAGATCACCGGGAACGATCCGATCCTGCTGGGCGGCCAGGGCGGCTCGTACTACAGCAGCCACACACCCGATGTGTACACACGCACGCTGGCCGCGCTCGGCGCGGGCTGGACGTCCAACGGCCGCAGTGTGCAGTCCCTGGACAACCCGGTCACCGACGCGATCTTCTCCGTCGGCGCGCGGGTCCGCACCGGGCAGGGACAGCACCCGGAGGTGACCCGGTCGGCGACTGGGCCGCTGCTGACCGTACGGCCGCCGGGGCCCGAACCGCGGTACGGCGACTCGCCGTTCCGCAACCAGGAGATGCTGCTGGGCGCGCAGGTCTACAGCTCCCCGGTCGCGGACGCCTGTCCGGTCGGCAGCGAGGTCTTCCTCTGGGCGCCGGACTTCACCGGGACCGCCAGGCTCGGCGGCGGAAAGCCGGTGAAACTGCGCGGCGGGCAGCCCAAGCGGCGTGCCGCGCTGACCCCGCTCGGGACGGTCACCGCGCCGGACACCACGATCGGCTACGGCCGCGCGGCGCCGCGCCGGGCGAGCGTGGGCTGTCTGGACCGGGCGAAGCTCGCCGCGGCCGTGGACCGGCTGAAGTCGACGGGCGCGGTGTCCGTCAAGGTCACCGACAGCGGCGTACGGGCCCAGCTCCCGCCCGGCGCACGGGGGACGGCGGTCCTCGCCGCGCCCCGGATCGCGGGCTGGAGCTGCGACGGCAGGCCCGCGGACTCCTACCTGGGTCTCGTCGCCGTGCCTCTGGACGGAAATTCGACGACGGTGGACTGCTCCTTCCGGCCGCCCGGCCTGAAGGCCGGTACTGCGGTCGGGGCGACGGGCCTGCTGGCGCTCGGAGTGCTCGCTCTGCTGCCGCTGCTGCCGCTGCTGCGGTCACGTCTCCGGGGCCGCAACGGCCGTGCGCAAGGGGACGCCCGGATGTGACCGACCGGCCCGGTCAGCCGCTGTGGAACTGCTGCTGCCGGTCGAGCCCACGACGCAGCTCGACCGGCAGCTGGTGGTAGGGCCCGTACGCCCGCTCCGCGTCGTACAGCAGGCCCTGCAGCTGCTGCCGCGCCGCCGCATGGTCGCCGACCGCGAGCAGCAGATGGCCGATGCGGTGGCGGACGTCGAAGGCACGGGCCGGGTCGGAGGCCTGCTGGTTCTCGTAGTACGGCAGCACTGCCCGGTACTCCGCGAGCGCGGCGGCCGGCTCGCCCAGCTGCTCCAGGCACTGCGCGGCGTCGTAGCGGAACTGCAGCGTCTGCGGATCGGCCGGGCCCGCATCGGCGGCCCGGTCGTCGGCCAGCCGCCGCAGCTCAGGGAGCGCACGGCGGTACTGCCCGTCGTCCATCAGCGTCGTGGCGTACTGCTTGCGCAGGATCCGTACGACCGGCGAGTGCTCGCCGTGCTCGGCGGCGGCCGCCGGGAGGATCCCGCCGAGGATGTCGACGGCCTGGGTGATGCTGCCCTCGCCGAGGAGGCGCTTGGCCTCGTCGACTGCGGCCGCCACATCCGGCCGGGGCGCCACCGGGGCGGCGGAGCGGGAGTCCGGGGGCGGGCTGGTGACCCGGTTCGGCCACGGCGCATGCGGGCGCAGGAAGGGGCGGGTCGGGTCCAGCGGACCGCCGGGCGCACCGCGGCTGGGCAGCAGCGGCGCGAGCGTCTCGTAGACATCCTGCGCACCGGACGGGCGGTGCTGCGGGTCCTTGGCGAGCAGGCGCAGCACGAGCGCTTCGAGCGGCTCGGGTATCTCGGGGCGCAGCTGGCGGACCGGGAGCGGCGGCTCATAGAGATGGCGGTGCAGCACGCCGAGGGCGGTGGAGCCCGCGAACGGGACGTTCCCGCTGAGGAGTTCGTGCAGCAGCACACCGAGGGCGTAGAGATCGGTGTACGGGCCCACCGCGCCGCCCATCGCCTGCTCGGGGGCCATATAGGCGGGGCTGCCGATGGGCGATCCGGTGTGGGTGAGGCGGGTGGTGTCGGTGTCGATGACGGAGGCGACACCGAGGTCGAGGACGGTGACCGTGCCGTCGGGCTTCACCATCACATTCCGCGGCTTGAGGTCGCGGTGCACAATCGGCACGGCGTGCACGGCGGCGAGCACGGCACAGAGCTGGGCGGCGACCGAGACGGCCCACGGCCAGGGGTACGGGTCGTGCTCGGCGAGATGATCGGCGAGGTCCGCGCCCTCGACGTACTGCATGACGAGATAGAGGTCGTCGTCGTCGCTGCCCGCGTCATGGACGGTGACCAGGCCGGGATGGGAGACCTGCGCGGTGACCCGGCACTCGCGGACGAAGCGGCGGCGCATCTCGTCGGCGCCGGTGGCCGCGGCCATGTGGTCGGGGCGGAGCAGCTTGACGGCGACGCGGCGGTCGAGGCGGCCGTCGTAGGCCGTCCAGACCTGGCCCATGCCGCCCTGGCCGATGACGGTCGAGAGCTCGTAACGGCCCGCGATGACGCGTCCGTTCACCGGCCCTGCTCCTTGCGGAGGTAGTCGCTGAGCTCGTCGAGCTCGGCACGGACCTGATCGATACGGGGCTTGTCGGTCAGGGACTGGGGCGGGGACTGGGGCGGGGACTGCGGCGGAACGGGCGGGTAGCCGTATCCCGGCCGCTGGAACGGGTGAGGCGTCCGGGATGTGTGAGGCGTCCGCCCCGGCTGCGGCGGCAGCCCGTACGGCACGGTCGGCGCGGCATAGGGTGGCGGCGCCCAGCCCGTCCGGGGCTCCTGGTAGTGGCGGATGTCGGCCACCAGATAGTGCGTGGGCACCCCGATGGCGAGCCCGAGCAGAAGCGGCAGGAACACAAGGTCGAGGGCGGTCATGCCGTCCTGCTCGGCCTGGGCGTCGGAACCGTATTCGCCGATGACGACGAGCGCGGTGACGGCGATGGCGAGGCTGACCCAGAACAGCAGCCAGTCGAGCCTTCGGCGGCGCAGGATCGCTATTCGTAGCATCGTGCCCCAGGCGAGCATGCCGAAGCTGAGCAGCGCGAGAGCCACGAAGAGCACGCGTATGGCGATAAGCAGCGCGGTGGGCGGTCGCTTGGGCTGCGGCGGCGCATAGCCGTGGCCGTGCATTACTGCTCCTGGGGGCCTGGGGACGAGGCAGATAGAGGACGAGCGTATACACCGACACGGACATCGGGTCCTGGGTTGTACGGACCCGATGTCCGATGCGTCACGCCCCGGCTCTCACTCCCGCGTGACCGTGCCGTCCGTCAGCCCGTCGTACAGCCCCTGGACGAGCTGCTCGCCGAGCCGCCCGGCCTGCCTGAGGGCATCCTCGAATTCGGCGAGCGCACGGAAGCGTTCGCCGTAGCGCTGCTGATCGGCGAGCGGCAGCCGGGGCAGCTGGAGCCGGCGCACATCGAGTCGGGTCGCGGTCGATGCATAGCTGCTGGCCTGCCGGGTGTTGGCGGTGCCGCGAAGGAAGCCGGCGAGGAACCAGGGGTCGAGCGCGGCCGGATCGGGTTGCAGCAGCTGGAGGTTACGGCCCAGAGCCGCTCCGGCGGTGGCCTCGTCGATGACGCGTACGACCGATCCGCCGCCGAGCACGGGCACGACGACATCGCCCTCCTCGACGCGTACGGGCTGCTCGTCAGGGCCTTCGGGAAGCGTGCCCGAGGGCGCGGTGCCGGAGAGCACGTCCTGCTCGGTGAGTACGGGCACGGCCTCGGTGCTCGTACTTCCCGTGCCGCCCGCACTGAGCACCAGCGCTCCCGCCCGGGCCAGTTCGCCGACGGTGGTGGCGGGCCAGGGCGCGGGCTCCGCGTGGGCGGCGGGCGCGGGAGTGAGCTCTCGGGTCAGCCGGAGGGTGTCGGCCAGCCGGTCCCGCACCCGCAGCAGCTCGTCCACGCCGCCGGCGGCGGCCGGGGGCGGCAGGTGCCGGGCGGGGGCCAGGTCCACGTCGTCGTCGAGGAGTTCGATGACGGGGACCGAGCGGCTGACGCCCGGCTGCTCCTCGGCCGAGCCGTGCTTCTCGAAGGGCTGCCAGGCGTCGAGTACGGCGCTGTGGACTGCCTGCCAGTCGAGCTTGTCGCGGCCACCGCCCGCTCCGGCGAGCTCCGCGGTGTCGACGAACAGCAGCTCGGGCGGTGCCGCCTGGCCCGGGTCCGGCTTGCGCAGCACCCAAATGTGCAGGGGGATGCCGTACGGGGGCGCGGCGCCGGCGGGCAGGGCAACGACGGCCCGCAGCGCACCGCGGCGCAGCAGCCCGGCGCGGATACGGCGGCCGGAACGGCGGGACGCGGCGGCGGGCGGCATCAGCAGCACGGCGGCGCCGCCGGGGCGCAGCCGGGCGAGCGCGTGCTGGACCCAGGCCAGTTCGGACTCGGTACGGGCCGGGAAGCCGTACTCCCAGCGGGGGTCGTAGGCGAGTTCGTCGTGGCCCCAGTTGCGCTCGTTGAACGGCGGGTGGCAGAGCACAGCATCGAAGGCGGGCTTCGGGAACGCGTCGCCGCGCAGGGTGTCGCCCGCGCGGGCGCGCACGGTGGCGTCGGAGTGGAGGGCGAGGCGCAGACCGGTGAGCGCGGCGAGGTCGGGGTCGGTGTCCTGTGCGTACAGGGCGCTGGGGCGTTCGACGGCGCGCAGCAGCGTCCCGGTCCCGGCAGCGGGATCGAGCACGTCGCGGGCGCCGGCCCCGGCAAGCCCGGCCATGAGCGCGGCGGGCCCGGGCGGGGTGAGGGTGTACTGCCGCGGGTTGGCGTCCAGGTACCGCCCCAGCAGAAACTCGAAGGCATGGCGTGCGCCGAGTTCGGCGGCCAGCTCGGCGACACCACGCAGAAAGGGGACGGACGCCGGCAACGGCGCTTCCGGCCCGGAGGAGGAGTCCACTGCCTCGGTGGAAAGTTCCGTGCGCGTCGCCGAGCCTGTCTGCGCTGTGAACACTTCCATGAAGAGCCCCACCGCGTCCTCGCCGAAGCGCGCCGTGAGCACCTGCTCCAGCGCGCCGGGCAGCAGCTCCGCCAGGCGCTCGTCCGAGACCGCCGTCAGCTCCAGCCAGGCCGGGTGACGGTCCCTCACGAGCAGCAGCGTGCAGCCCGCCTGCACCAACGCCGGTACGGGGCCCGCGAGATGGCCAGCGAGCTGTTGCCAAATCCTTTCACGGAGCGGGATTTCTGCGAGTTTTCCCTGGTCACGGAGCCACTGCTCGACCTCGGGGAGTGCGAACGACGGGCTTGCCTCCGTGCCGCCGACCGGCTTCGGGAAGTCGGCGTGACGGCGCCGCCAGTTGCTGACCGCGGCGCGGCCGACTCCCGCCAGCCGGGCGATTTCGGCCGCCGTCACCTCGCTCGATCTGTCCGGCACCTGGCTGACTCCCTCGCGTAAGCGCTGATCCGCACCTGCCTGTTGTGTCGCCGAGCATAGCCGCGCACACAAGAGAAACCCCTTCACAGTGTGAGCGAATCATAATTCCGAGAACCATGTTGACTCGGTTCACAGTCTCTGCTCTTATTTGACCCGTCGCCACACGGCGCGCTGAACGGGGCTCACGCCAAGGTCCCGACACCACTCCACGTCCGGGAGGGCACCCATGTCCCACTCCACGCAGCAGCCTCAGCACGACCCGCAGCAGCCGCCCGGCGCGGGCCCCTACGCCCCGGCCCCGCAGCAGCTGCGCAACGGGCTCGGCACGGCCGCGCTGGTGCTCGGGATCATCGGAACCATCTCCGGCCTGATCCCCTTCTTCTTCTGGCTGGCCGGCATCCTCGGCCTGATCGCCCTGATCCTGGGCCTGTCGGGCCGCGGCCGCGTCAAGCGCGGCGAGGCCGCCAACAAGGGCGTGACCACGACCGGAGCGATCCTCGGACTGGTCGCGCTGATCCTCTCGATCGTCGGCGCGGTGATCACCTTCAAGGCCGTGGGCGACGCGGTGGACGAGATCAACAAGGCCACCTCGGGCACCACGGCGTCGAAGGCGCCGGCCGCCGGAAAGGGCGACAAGGGCAAGGGCGCCGAGGCGGACAAGCCCAAGAGCGACGACAAGGCCAACCCTGCCGACATCCTCGCGGCGGGCGACACCTCCATCTACGACGACGACTTGAAGGTCACCGTCTCCGCGCCCAAGGACTTCACCCCCAGCGAGTTCGCCGCCGGGCACACCAAGGGCCACAAGGCCTACGTGGTGACCGTCGTGATCGAGAACGCCGGCAAGGAGAACTTCGACGCCGCCCTGCTGACCGCCGAGGCCCGCGCCGGCAAGGACGGCGTCAAGTCCGAGCAGATCTTCGACGAAGGGGTCGGCGACGGCTTCAACGGCAAGATCCTGCCCGGAAAGAAGGCCACGGTGAAGTACGCCTTCGACGTCCCGGCCGACGCCACGATCCTCACGGTCGAGGTCAGCCCCGGCATCTCCTACGACGCCTCGCAGTGGGAGCTGAAGCTCTGACCCGCCGCCGCCCCCGGGCGAAGAGGCCGCCTTTGAGGCGGCCTCTTTTCGTTCCCCGGCACGGCCCGGTTCAGCCGCCGCACTGCGCCGGCATCGTCTTCCTGTCCGCCGCCGTCACGGGCAGCTCGTACGTGACCGCCACCTGCGCGACCCGTACCGCGTACGAGCAGCGGATCCGCTTGTTGGGGGGCAGCCAGGACGCCGGGCCCGAGTCACTCTTCGAGCTGTTGGCGCTGCCCTCCACGGGCCACCGGCGAGCAGCCAACAGGTCACTCCCGTCGGTCTGCACACCGAACTCGCCCTTGCCTGTGAGGAGATCAAGGACCTCAAGAAGGAACGCGACCGTCTGCGGGGCAGGGTCCGGCTCTCTCTCGGCGCCGAACTGGACGACGTGGGCCGCTGCGAGCTGGTCGAGCGGGTACAGCAGTTGGAGCAGCAGAACACAGCTCTGCACCAGAAGCTGTTGGACGCCCGGAATCGGCTTATCGACCTGGAACGACAGCTACGGGAGTCGGAAGACGCCCTCACCGCCGCCAGGGCCGGCCTTCGCCGCGCGATGCGTGCCGTGCCGTGCCGTGGAAGTAACCCGTGCCGAAACGGCACCCGTTGTGTCTGTGCGGCCCTCCCGGTACCGGACAGAGACGACGACGCTGACGGGCGCCAGGTTCAAGGCATCGCAACGATGTGGAGCTGATTCAAGTCGGCCAGCTGGTCGCCGAGATGGCTACGTCGGTAGAGGACCTGGCGTCCGTCGCGCGCTCGGGTCAGAAGACCCGTGGCGTGCAGCACGCGCAGGTGCTGGGACACGGCGCTCGGGGTAACCCTGAAGCGACGAGCGATCTCGACCGTGGGCAGCGGCTCATCGAGGAGGGCCAGCAGCCTCGCCTTGGGGGCGCCGAGCAGCGCCACCAGGGCAGTCGCGTCAGGAGTGGGCGCCGGGGTCCACAGCGTCGCCACTCCACGGCTTGGGTAGGACAGCACCGGCGGTTCCTCCGGACTGACCGGAGGTGCGGGCTTGTGAGCGAACACCGACGGCACAAAGAGCAGTCCTCGACCGGACGCCGCGACGCGGTGCCTGCTGATCATCTTGTCGATGTGCAGTACGCCGTCGTGCCAGCGCAGGTTCGGGTGCATGTCCGCGAACAGCAAGCGGGCGCCTCCCACGGCCAGTTGCCGCGCTCGGTACGTCATGTCGGTTTCCAGCAGCAGTCGCATCTGCGGCCACATTGGCTTGATGGCGATCTCCCAGTACTGCCGCAGGAGCTCGCAGAGGGCATTGCGGAGTGCGATGACAGGCGCGTCGTCGGCAGCGGTGGCGTCGCGCAGGGCTTCGGGAAGCGGGTCCGGCGCGTGCGTGGCCAGCAGATCGCGGCGCACCGTCCGGGGGGAGGTCCGGCTGACGACGGCCAGTTCTTCTTCGAAGGCCGGGGCGAAGCTGGTGGGCCGCGGGGTCAGGAAGTCAGGGAGGGTGCGCCTGGCCGAGACCAGGGACATCAACAGGCCGGTGTCGAGGGCTCCGAGTCGGCCGAGTACGGATCTGCGCCACGGGAGGTGCAGCGCGGACAGGCCCGGATCGTGCAGCACCCGCAGGCTGACCACGGTCTCGTGCAGGGGCGAGACGGCGAACCGGGTGTCCGCGAGATCCTCGACGCCGAGCACGAAGCTGATCATTAAGCCGTACGCTACATCGATTGGCGACGTCTCGTCGATGCCGTGGACTTCTGCGCATGACACCCACAACTCATGGACAGCGCACGGCGATCGTCACCGGTGCGGCACGCGGCATCGGCGCCGCAGTGGCCATACGGCTGGCACGTGAGGGCCTTGCGGTCGGTGTGATCGACCTGGACGAGGCAGACTGCGCGGGCACCATCGACACCATCACCGGCGCCGGTGGATCCGCGACAGCGGTCGCAGCCGATGTCTCCGACGAGGCTGCGGTGACGACCGCCGTCGCCCGGATCGCCGCCGAACTGGGGCCGCCGACAGTGCTGGTCAACAACGCCGGCATCGGCCCCCGTGCCGAGCTTGTCGAGATGACCTCGGAGCAGTGGGACACCGTGACCGGGGTCAACCTGCGCGGCCCGTTCCTCGCCACCCGGACCGTCTGCCCACACATGATCGCGGCCGGCTGGGGACGGATCGTGAACATGTCCAGCATCTCCGCGGTCGGCGATGCCGCTCGGGTCGACTACGGCAGCGCGAAGGCCGGTCTGATCGGTTTCACCAAGTCACTCGCCCTGCAACTCGGACGGCACGGCATCACGGCCAACGCCATCGCTCCGGGCTTCGTCGTGAGCGACATGACCAGGGCATCCGCCCGGCGGCTCGGCCGCGACTTCGAGGAATTCCGAAGCAGCGCGGCGCAGCCCATCCCGGTCGGACGGGTCGGCGAGCCGGAGGACATCGCACACACGGCGTCCTTCCTGGTGAGCCCCGAGGCGGGATTCGTCTCCGGACAGGTCATTTACGTCGCCGGCGGACCGGTGGACTGAGGATGAGCCGTCGGATGACCCTGATCCTGGCCGTGACCTGCGCGGTGGCCGTGGGAAACATCTACTTCCCGCAGGCGATCATCCCGCTGATCGCCGCAGGACTGCATACGTCTCCCGATTCGGCCTCCCTGGCAGTGACCGCCACCCAGGTCGGTTACACGGCCGGGATGTTCCTGCTGGTGCCACTCGGTGACCGGCTCCCGCACCGCTCGTTCCTCGTCATCCTGCTCGCCCTGACCGGTCTGGGCCTGCTCGCCGCAAGTTGCGCCCCCACCCTGCCGCTCCTCGTCGCCGCCAGTGCCCTCATCGGGCTCGCCACCGTGGCCGCGCAGGTCGTCGGCCCGCTGGCTGCCGGACTGGTTGCCGCCGACCACCGTGGAGCGGTGATCGGCACCCTGCTGAGCGGGTCGATCGGCGGCATGCTGCTGGCCCGCGCCTTCAGCGGGGTACTCGGCGAATGGCTGGGATGGCGAGCCCCCTATCTGGTGGCTGCGGTCGTGGTCCTCCTGCTCGCGGTCATTCTGGCCCGGACGGTGCCAGTCACGACCCCGCCCTCGCGTCAGCCGTATCCAGCGCTCCTGGCCGATTCACTGCGCCTGCTGCGCACCGAGCCGGACCTGCGTCGCTCCTGCTTCTACCAGGCGACGGTCTTCGCCGGGTTCTCGGCCGTGTGGACCTGCCTGGCGCTCCACCTCACCAGTCCGGTCTACGGAATGGGCGCCCAGGCGGTAGGACTGCTCGCCCTGGTCGGCGGTGCAACCATGGTCTGCACTCCGCTCGCAGGACGCCTGGTGGACCGCCACGGCCCGGACCCGGTGAACCTCGTCTGCATGCTCGCGGTCCTCGTCTCAGCCGCGGTCCTGGCCGCGGGCGTCTGGGGCAACGTACCCGGGCTGACCGCTCTGGTCGTCGGCACGCTGCTGCTCGACATCGCCATGCAGTCCGGCATGGTCGCCAACCAGGCCCGGGTCTACGCCCTGCGCCCCGACAGCCGCAGCAGGCTCAACACCGCCTACATGACCTGCGCCTACCTGGGCGGCAGCGCAGGATCTTGGCTCGGGGTCCACGCCTACGGACAGGGCGGGTGGTGGGGCGTGTGCGCGCTCGTGGTGCTGCTCACCACACTCGGCCTGGCCCGCCACCTCGCGGCACTGTATGGCCGAAGGCCTGACTCAGCGAAGAACCCGTCACAGGCCCGTGTACAGAATCGGCCGATGTCCCCTCGTTGAGAGCTCTCGTCCCCACTGTCCGTCAACCGCCGCACTGCTTCAGCATCATCTGCTTGTCCGGGGCTGTCACCGACATCAGGTACTTGAGGGCCACCTGCGCGAAGCGAACCGCGTACGCGCACCTGATCTGCTTGTTCGGCGGCAGCCAGGTAGCGGGGCCGGAATCGCCCTTGGCCGAGTTGGCCCGTCCCTCGACCGGGATCAGATTGAGCACGTCGTTCGCCAACTGCTTGCGCTTGCTCTCCGGCCAGCGCGACGAGCCCATCTGCCAGCTGTACGACAACGGCACCACATGGTCTATCTGCACCTCGGATGCCTTCGCCTTGCGCCACTCGATGGTCGTCCCGGTGTACGGGTCGTGCAGCGTCATGGCGACGACCACACAGTCGGAGCCGGTTCGAAAGCGGAGGTTCTGACCATCACGATGAATGAGATCGTTTCGAGTGTCGCACCCGTTCCTCGCCAGCGGCACCCCGTCCGCCGAGTCCATCCAGGCGTAGCCGAAGCGGTCCCGGGCGTAACCGGTCTTCGGTCCCCGGCCCTTGGTGGACACCTTCCCGATCAGCCGACGGGCGGCGGCCCTGTCCTGCTCGGAGGTGAGAGGGGCCAGGCCGGGCTTCGTCCCCTCGGGGTTGGCGAGCGGGCTGGTGCCGGCGCCCGAGCCTCCGGCGGAGGGCGCGGCTGCGGAGTCCGAGGGCTTGGCGTCCCCGGTGAGCCCGCCTCCTTCGCAGCCTGCGAGCAGTGTCCCTGCGACGACAGCCGTCAGTCCGCCTGCGAGCACACGCGATATTCGAGCCCCGAGTCTTTTCACGCTCGCACCCTACTCAAGTCGTGCACGAGGCAAGGCAGTTCGGGAGCATTGTGGAGTGTATGTTCGCTATCCACCGCTATGAAACGGTCCGCGGCCGCGCTTCGACGCGCGGAAGGCGGAGGGGGCGCGTAGCGTCGAAAGCACCAAGTCTGCAATCCACCTGTCCGGAGGAGAGCAACAGCGATACGCACACAGAGATACACATCCGCACACCCACCGCCCACGGAGCCGAGCCGGCCACCGCGGGCGGTGTGCCGTTTCGGATCCCGTGCCGCGAGGAGCCCGTACCGCCAGGACCCCGTGCTGCCAGGACCCCGCACGGCAGCGGCCCCGCCCTGGCCCGCGGCCTCACACCTTGCCGATGCCGAGCGTGGTCACCCCGGGCAGCAGGCCCGTGCCCAGCACCTCGACCCAGAGCGGCCCGAGCAGCTCGACAAGGCGGTCGCGGTCCTCGTCCGCGAGAGCCGTCCAGGGCGCGGCGCCCCCGACCTGCGCGAACGAGGCGTGCACTACGTCCGTTTCGCGGTCGGGCACCCCGCGCACTTCCAGGTCATGTTCCAGCCGGACCTCTACCGCCCCGACGACCCGGAACTCCTGGCGGCCAAGGCCCGGGCCACGGAGGAAC
The DNA here is from genome assembly GCF_040651435.1 of Streptomyces sp. NPDC048479. NCBI lineage: Bacteria > Bacillati > Actinomycetota > Actinomycetes > Kitasatosporales > Streptomycetaceae > Streptomyces > Streptomyces sp. NPDC048479. The sequence continues at coordinate 147,345 of NZ_JBEZKA010000009.1, read as the reverse complement.
TCCGCTCGGGAGTCGCGGACCGAATCCCCGCCGAGGACGCCGGCCTGATGGGCATCGCCGCCTGGTCGATCGCCCACGGCTTCGCCACGCTGCTGCTGAGCCACAACCTGGACCGGCCGGTGGGCGACCGCGACGCCGAGGAGGTCTTCCGCGCCCTGACCGGCGTGACCTTCAAGGGGTCGGGCGCCGAGTGACCCCGCCTCGGCCAGTACCGGCGTCGAGGCCCCGTCACATGGGCGGGCGGCCCACCACCGGGACCGCCCGCGGGACTCGTGACCTCAGGACTTCGTCACCTTGCGCACCTGCGCGTCGACCATGCCGGCCGACACGACCGCCGGCCGGCCGTTGAGGTTCATCGCGCGAAAGATCGCCACCGTCGAACCGCTGCGCACCACGACGAAGGTGAACGCGGGTCGCTGCTTCACGCCCTCCATGACCTGGACCAGCTTGAAAGAGACGGACTCGTCGCCCTGCCCCCGGCCCGGCAGTGCGGCGACCTCCTGGTAGTGAAAGCTGTCGCCAGGAGCGAATGACCGGCCGGGACACGTACGAAGGCCCATCCGGATGTCCGCCATCGCCCTTTCGGCGTCGCCCGCCCGGTACGCGGCCAGGGCCAGAGTGGCCCCGTCCTCACCCGGCTTGGTGACGATCCGGATGAGGCGCGCCGTGGGCCGGTACCGGCTGACGAGCCCCAGGGTGTCCCCGACCGCCTGGCATTGGGCAGGGTCAGTGGGGAGCGACGGAGCCGTTGTGTGGGCCGTGAGCCAGTCCACGGTGTACCCCGGCAGATCCTCCTTCGCCACGGCGGCCTTCTCCAGCTGCTGCTGCGTGAGCACCGTGCCCTTCGCCGCGACCGCCGTTTTCCTGGCCGCGCGCTCCGTGCGAGCGCGCTCACCGCCCCCGTCACCGCACGCAGCCGTGAACAACAGGCCCGTCAGCCCCGCAATGGCCGCACCGGCCCGCAGTATTCGCGTCGTCATCGCCCCACCCCTCAGCCCCCTCGCACACGGCGAACATTCGCCGTGCGCGCCTCTCGGCGGCGAGATCCTACGGCTCAAAGGTCACCGTCACGAACCCAGAATCGTCGTGAGGAACTCGCCCGTCCACGCCAGCAGTTCGCGCCCCACCACCGGCTTGCCGCCGATCTTGCCCGCCGCCGGGCGGGGCACCAGGATCTGGTGGATCGCCGGCTTGATCACCGTACGCGGATACAGACGCTTCAGCCGCAGCTCCTGCGACTCCCTCAACTCCACCGGCGCGAAGCGGATGTTCGAGCCCTGGAGCACGATCTCGCCGACCCCGCACGCCCGGGCCAGCATCCGCAGGCCCGCCACCAGGAGCAGGTTCTCGACCGGTTCCGGGAGCTTGCCGTAGCGGTCGGTGAGTTCGTCACGGACCGCCTTGATGTCCTCCTCGGTGTTCGCCGAGGCGATCGCGCGGTACGCCTGGAGGCGCAGCCGCTCGCCCGGTGCGTAGTCGTGCGGGACATGCGCGTCGACCGGGAGCTCGATCCTGACCTCGAGCGGGGGCTCCTCCTCCACGCCACCGTCGACCGCGGCGCGGTAGTCCGCCACCGCCTCGCCCACCATGCGGATGTACAGGTCGAAGCCGACGCCCGCGATATGGCCGGACTGCTCGCCGCCCAGCAGATTGCCCGCGCCGCGGATCTCCAGGTCCTTCATCGCGACATACATTCCCGCACCCATCTCGGTGTGCTGGGCGATCGTCGCAAGGCGCTCGTGGGCGGTCTCGGTGAGCGGCTTCTCCGGCGGGTAGAGGAAGTAGGCATAACCGCGCTCGCGGCCCCGGCCCACACGGCCGCGCAGCTGATGCAGCTGCGAGAGACCGAAGTTGTCGCCGCGCTCGACGATCAGAGTGTTCGCGTTGGAGATGTCGATACCGGACTCGACGATCGTCGTGGAGACAAGCACGTCGAACTTCTTCTCCCAGAAGTCCACCACGACCTGCTCGAGCGCCGATTCGGGCATCTGGCCGTGGGCGGTCGCGATACGGGCCTCGGGCACGATGTCACGCAGCCGGGCCGCCGCCCGGTCGATCGACTCCACGCGGTTGTGGATGTAGAAGACCTGGCCCTCGCGCAGCAGTTCACGGCGGATGGCCGCGCCGAGCTGCTTCTCCTCATAAGGCCCCACGAAGGTGAGCACAGGGTGGCGCTCCTCCGGCGGGGTGGTGATCGTCGACATCTCGCGGATGCCGGTGACCGCCATCTCCAACGTACGGGGGATCGGTGTCGCGGACATCGTCAGTACGTCGACGTTGGCGCGCAGCTTCTTCAGCTGCTCCTTGTGCTCGACGCCGAAGCGCTGCTCCTCGTCGACGATGACCAGTCCCAAGTCCTTGAACTTGGTCTCGGACGAGAACAGCCGGTGCGTGCCGATGACGATGTCGACCGTGCCGTCCCGCAGGCCCTCCAGCGCCGCCTTCGCCTCCGCATCCGACTGGAAACGGCTCAACGCCCGTACATTCACCGGGAATTGGGAGTAGCGCTCGGAGAACGTGCCGAAGTGCTGCTGCACCAGCAGTGTCGTCGGCACCAGGACCGCGACCTGCTTGCCGTCCTGCACCGCCTTGAAGGCCGCCCGTACCGCGATCTCCGTCTTTCCGTAACCGACGTCGCCGCAGATCAGCCGGTCCATCGGGACCGTCTTCTCCATGTCCTCCTTGACCTCGGCGATCGTGGAGAGCTGGTCGGGCGTCTCCACATACACGAAGGCGTCCTCCAGCTCCCGCTGCCACGGGGTGTCCGGACCGAAGGCGTGGCCGGGCGCCGCCATCCGCGCCGAGTAGAGCTTGATCAGGTCGGCGGCGATCTCCTTGACCGCCTTCTTGGCGCGCGCCTTGGTCTTCGTCCAGTCCGCGCCGCCGAGCCGGTGCAGGGTCGGGGCCTCGCCACCGACGTACTTGGTGACCTGCTCCAGCTGGTCGGTGGGAATGTAGAGCCGGTCGCCGGGCTGGCCGCGCTTGGCCGGGGCGTACTCGACGAGCAGATACTCGCGGGTCGCGTTCTGCACGGTCCGCTGCACCATCTCGATATAGCGGCCCACGCCGTGTTGCTCGTGAACGATGTAGTCGCCCGCCTCCAGAGTGAGCGGGTCGATCGTCTTGCGACGGCGGGTGGGCATCCGCTGGCCGTCCTTGCCGGCCGCCTTCTGGCCCGACAGGTCGGTCTCCGTCAGCACGGCGAGCTTGAGGCCCGGGTCGATGAAGCCGTAGTCGATCGAGCCGCACGACACATGGACGACGGACGGGGTGATCTCTCGGAGGTCGGCGTCGAGGCGGGCCGCGATGCCTTCGCCGCTCAGCACCTCGACGGTACGGGAGGCGGGGCCGTGCGCCTCCGTCACGTACGCCGTGCGCCAGCCGTCCGCCAGCCAGCCCTTGGTGTCGGCGAGCGCCCGCGCGGTGTCGCCGCGGTACGTCTCCGGGGCGTGCATCCCCAGCTTGAGGGTCTCGTCCGACAGCTCTTCGTCGGCCGCGAACGGCGAGACCGACCACCACATCATCCCGAGCTCGCGAGCCCGGTCCCGTACATCCGCGAGCGCCCACAGCGAGGCCGCGCCGACATCGATCGGGGCCTCGCCACCGCCGGCCGTCGCCGCCCAGGAGGCCTGCAGGAACTCCTGGCTCGTCGCCACCAGGTCCGCGGCCCGCGTCCGTACCCGCTCCGGGTCGCAGACCACGGCCATCGAGCCCTTGGGCAGGACATCGAGCAGCAGCTCCATCTCGTCGACGAGGACCGGTGCGAGGGACTCCATGCCCTCGACCGCGATGCCCTCGGCGATCTTGCCGAGCAGCTCACCCAGCTCCGGGTGTTGTTCGGCGAGGGCCGCGGCCCTTTCCCGTACGTCGTCGGTGAGCAGCAGCTCGCGGCAGGGCGGCGCCCACAGCCCGTGCTCCGCGACCTCGAGCGAACGCTGGTCCGCGATCTTGAAGTACCGGATCTCCTCGACGTCGTCGCCCCAGAACTCCACCCGAAGGGGGTGTTCCTCGGTCGGCGGAAAGACGTCCAGGATGCCGCCGCGGACCGCGAACTCGCCGCGCTTCTCGACCAGTTCGACCCGGGAGTACGCGGCGGCGACGAGCGCCTCCGTGACCTCGCCGAGGTCGGCGGACTGCCCGGTGCGCAGAGCCACCGGTTCCAGGTCACCGAGCCCCTTGACCTGCGGCTGCAGTACGGAGCGGATGGGCGCGACCACGACTGACACCGGTCCGGTGGCCGGGTCGTCCTGCGTCGGGTGGGCCAGCCTGCGCAACACCGCGAGCCTGCGGCCCACGGTGTCGGAGCGGGGCGAGAGCCGCTCGTGCGGCAGGGTCTCCCAGGAGGGATATTCGGCGATGCCCTCCTCGGGCAGCAGCGAGCGCAGCGCGGCCGCCAGGTCCTCGGCCTCCCGCCCGGTCGCCGTGACGGCCAGCACCGGCCGCCCGGCCTCCCGGGCGAGCGCGGCCACCGCGAAGGGGCGCGCGGCGGGCGGGCCGACCAGGTCGACGTGCATACGGTGACCGTCCGCGGCAGCCTTCACCGCTTCGGCGAGCGCCGGGTCACGTACGACGGCATCGAGCAGACCGTGCAGGCTCATGAAGGGCTTCCATCCGGGGAGTGGGCAACGCGAACCGCCCGACACGTCGAACGGGCCGGGGTCCTTCCAGCCTACGGCTGCCGACTGACAGCCGCGTTCCGGAATCGTCGCGGCGCGGACTGCGGCGCGGACTGCGGCGCGGACTGCGGCCCGGACTGCGGCGCGGACTGCGGCCCGGACTGCGGCCCGGACTGCGGCCCGGACTGCGGCCCGGACTCCGGCGCGGACTGCGGCCCGGACTGCGGCCCGGACTGCGGCCCGGACTGCGGCCCGGACTGCGGCGCGGACTGCGGCCCGCCGACGTACGGCCGCGGCCGCGTCTCTTGGCTGATGTCCTTGCCAGGACGGGCGCGGTGGAGGTGCTGCCGCTCACCGGGTTTCCCGGGGCTACCGCGCCCGCCTGGAGCGGACGCCGGACCCGAGACCCGGATCAGGACCGTCGCCCGGCGGCTCGCGCACAAAAAAGACCCGGCCCCGGGTGCGCTTGGAGGAGCGCACCCGGGGCCGGTCCCCTATCTCAACCGCGCCGAATGACTAAGGGCGGAGTTCCCCGAACGTCCTCACTGCCTGGTAGTACTTCTTGGCAACGTTGCGGCACGCCGCACGCTGTGCAGTCGTGTAAGGACCCCACTGGCTATTGCACACCTTGGTCATGTCGCTCAGGAACGCCTGGTCGATACGCAGCTTGTTCGCGGCGCTGAATACACTCAGCTTCTTGTGGTTGCGGTAGCCGAAGTCGTGGCGATGACACGCTGAATAGAAATGGAATCCGAGCGGGCTGTCCGACACCTTGGAGCAGCCGTCGGTCGACCAGTCGAAGCGGTAGTAGTTCGAGCCTTGCTGGTTGAGGGCGAGGTAGTCGAACCACTGGTTCTGGGAGGCCTGATCGTTGCCGGTCAGGGCGCGAAGCTTGTTGAGTCGCACCTGATGGCCGACCATCGGGGCGACTTCCCCGGCCTGCGAGACGGAAGACCCGGTCTTGGTCGTCACATCCACGGGATCCGCGGCGGCAGGAGTCACCGACGCAAAACCGACGACGCCGGCCAGTGCGATGCCACTAAAGGCAGCCTGAACCTTATTCATCTGTAAACCTTTCCCCGAATTCATGCGTTGTCGGCGAGCTGGTCAGTGCCGCCGACTCCGAGAAGAAAATTAGCGCAGCTGAATCGATCAGTGAAGGGATTTCCAGGAAACCGCCGGGGAACGGACAGCGCACCCTCAAAGGAACCTCAAATTCCACAACCGAGGCAGAGTAAATCCTTACTCGAATTCATGGGCAATCCTGACATTCACGAACGAAAAGTCACGCAAAATTACGCACGCCTCCGGGCCCACACCGACATGTGAACCACATCACATGCCCCTCAACTCCCAAGCGCGCGTGGGCAGTCGACACGCAGCGAGTGACCCCCGGGAGCACGGAGGTGCTCACCGGAACCGGTCGTCATCGGCCGGGTGGACGCACCCCGGTGAGCCTGCACCCTCCCCTTGCGTGAGGCTCAGGTGAGAAGGTGTCCGGGGAAATAGGTGCAAGGGGAAAGGATCTAAGGGTGGGCGCCACCGGCGGCAGTACGGGCAGTACCGGCGGGCCGGGCAGTACCGGCAGCGCCGACAGCGAGATATCCGGGGCGGCGACGGAGGCCTCAGCCACCCCGCGCGGCCGCGGCCCGGTCGTCGCCGCGCTGATGCTCGGCATGGCGCTCGCCGCGCTCGACGGCACCATTGTCTCCACCGCCGTACCGCAGATCGTCGGCGACCTCGGCGGCTTCTCGGTCTTCTCCTGGCTCTTCTCCGGCTATCTGCTCGCCGTGACGGTGACCCTGCCGGTGTACGGGAAGCTCTCCGACACCTTCGGCCGCAAGCCCGTCCTGATCGCCGGCATCATCCTCTTCCTCCTCGGCTCGATACTGTGCGCCGCAGCGTGGAGCATGGCCGCGCTCATCGCCTTCCGGGTTGTGCAGGGACTGGGCGGCGGGGCTCTGCAGGGCACGGTGCAGACCATCGCCGCCGACCTCTACCCGCTCAAGGAACGCCCCAAGATCCAGGCGAAGTTGTCGACGGTGTGGGCGAGCGCGGCGGTGGCCGGGCCTGCGATCGGCGGCCTGCTGGCCTCGTACGCGGACTGGCGCTGGATCTTCCTGATCAACCTGCCCGTCGGCGCGGTCGCCCTCTGGCTGGTCGGCCGCCATCTGCGCGAACCGTCCCGTACGCGACCGGCCGCCCGCCCGCGGATCGACTGGCCCGGCGCCCTGGCCATCTTCGCCGCCGGAACCCTCATGCTCACCGCACTCGTCCAGGGCGGTATCGCCTGGCCCTGGCTCTCCGCGCCGTCACTCGCACTGCTCGGCGCAAGCGCGGTCCTCGTCGCGGTCGTCGTTGTCATCGAACGGCGGGCCGCAGAGCCGATCATCCCCGGCTGGGTCTGGCGGCGCCGCACCATCGCCGCGGTGAACCTCGCCCTGGGAGCGCTGGGGCTCCTCATGGTCGCCCCCACGGTCTTTCTCCCCACCTACGCGCAATCCGTCCTCGGTCTCGGTCCGATCGCGGCGGGCTTCGTGCTCTCGGTGATGACGCTGAGCTGGCCGGTCAGCGCGGCGCTGTCGAACAGGGTCTACAACCGGATCGGCTTCCGGCAGACAGCGATCATCGGCATCTCCCTCGCCGGCTTGATCCTTGCCGCCTTCCCCCTCCTCCCCTACCCGGGCGATCCCTGGCAGCCGGCCCTGATCATGCTGCTGCTCGGCGCGGCGCTCGGCCTCTTCCAGCTCCCGCTGATCGTCGGCGTCCAGTCGACAGTGGGCTGGTCGGAACGCGGCACCACCACGGCCTCCGTCCTCTTCTGCCGCCAGGTCGGCCAGAGCATGGGCGCCGCGCTGTTCGGCGCCGTCGCCAACACGGTCCTCGCCGCCCGCCTGGGCGGCACGGGCGACCTGGACTCGGTCGCGCACGCACTGGCCGATCCGTCCTCGCTGACGGCGGAGGCGTTGGACCACCTTCGGCGGGCGGTGGACGCGGCGGTGGACTACGTGTACGTGGGGGCTGCCGCGGCGGCCGGCGTCGCCCTGCTGGTCCTGGTGTTCGTCGCCCCGCGCCGCTTCCCGGTCCTCGCCGACAAGCCGGAGGAGTAAGTCTCAGGCCGCGATCGGGTCCGCCGGGCGGCAGTCGCGGCAGCGGTCGTCCGGATCCTGGGACCGGAAGGCGCGCTCGCAGCCGTCGCAGGTACGGAGCGGAAGGACGGCCTTGGGGACAGGACCCGGCGGGAGCGGGGGCGGCAGGAGCGTGGTGAGGCGGTGCCCCAGGAAGCGCGCCGGATGGTGGATGGGGACGGCCGGGAGGTTCGCCGTGAGGGTGCGGATGATCTGGGCGGGCGTTGCGTCGCGGCCGAGCCAGTCGTCCACGGCGGGTGCGAGGCGGTGCACGTCGCGCAGGGAGAGGAGCAGACGCGGGTCGATGCCCCGCAGCCCCGCGAGAAGCTCGACGGCGGGGCCGGACACCTCGGGTACGGGCGGATCGGGCGGCCGGGGAGCGGAAGCAGGCACCTCCGATACGAGGACTGCGGGGGCTACCGGCGCGCAGCCCGGCTTCTCGTACGACAACGTCCGCGTGGCGATGCGTCCGCCACCGAGGGCGACCCGGCGGCGCTCCAAGTACCCGGCTTCCTCAAGCTCGTTGAGCGCCCTACGGATGGTCGTCTCACCCTCGGGAAAGCGCAGGGTCAGCGCCTTGGCGGTGACGGACGCGCCATCGGGCAGCGACTGGATATGGACGGCGAGCCCGATCGCGGTCGCGGACAGCGACGCGTGCTGGGCCAGGTGGTTGCCGACCACCGTGAACCGATCGGTGTGGCGGTGGCGTACGTGGAGGACTCCGGCACGCGGGGCGTCCTCGGGGAGCGCGGGCAGGGCCGCGTTAGACTGCGGATCAGCCATCGGAAGCTTCTTCTTCCTTGATGGTCAGGCCTCCGGTATGGACTGCGAATCCTGCCGGGGGCCGACGTCTGTGTGAGGTTGTTGCGGCCGACCGTACCTCACCCCTCCGATATCCGGACACCTCGTCACCCGATCGTGTAGCGAGTGGAGTTGGGGGGTGGGTTAATTGGTTCTTTCTCCCGTTCCTTTAAGGAAGAGCGCGCCCAACCGGGACGCGCCCGGCCGCGCCCCGGCGGCTACCTGCGCGAACACGCCCGCGCGGGCGCGGAGTTGATTAGCCGCAGTGCCCGGCGCTCTTCACCTCGGCGACGAAAGCGGCCCAGGCACCGACCGGGAAGACCAGAACCGGGCCGCGAGGGTTCTTGCTGTCGCGGACGGGGGCGAGGCCGGGGAATCCCTCGGCCACCTCCACGCAGTCGCCACCGGACGGATTGCTGCGACTGCTCTTGCGCCAAACGGCGTTGGTCAGGTCGGGTCGGGCGGCAAGCATGGATACCTGTCCTCCATCACCTTGCGGATGAAATCCGCAGACACATCCGGGGGCAGTGCGTTGGCCTGCAAGAGATCGTAAGCGACGGCGTATCGCTCGACCTCTCCGGGCGCCTCCACCAATGTCCCGGAGTTGATGCCTTCCAAGTAGACCACCTGGCTCCCGCCGGAGAGCGTGAGGAGAGTCACTGAGCCGCCCATGGCGGGGTGCTCACCCCGGTCGTACGGCAGGACCTGCACCGTGATGCGCGGGCGCTCAGTCATGGCGAGCACATGCTCAAGTTGGTCCCGCATGACCTGGCGACCACCTACGAGCCGATGCACGACCGCTTCATCGAGAACAACCCATAGCCATGGAGGAGTTGCGCCGTCGAGGATCGTCTGGCGCTGCATGCGAGCCGTCAGCTTCTCCTCCAGATCTGGAGCAACCCCGTAGCTGTAGACCTGCCCGACTTCGAGCATGGCGCGGGCATACGACTCGGTCTGGAGCAGACCGGGCACGCTGTGCGCCAGGTACTTGTGCATGGCGGTCGCATTGGACTCGTAGCTCACAAACTTCCGCACCCAGTCCGGGAACGGCGTCCGCTTGATATGTCCCCACAGGTCGGTCAGGTCACAGTCCGCACCCAGAAGCGCGTCCAGCTTCCTGTCGATGTCCTCGGGCGGCGTTTCGTTGCCCAGCTCGAACTGGGCAATCCTGCTGTGCGCGATGGGGACCTTGCCCCCCAGCTCCCGCTGCGTCCACCCGGCGCGGACACGGAGCTTGCGCAGCTTCGTGCCGTACAGCGCGGCCAAAGACGCCGACGGATCAAGCTCCTTTGGTGCAGGCATCGCCGCCCCCCGTTTTCGCTCGCGCGCCCCGAAAACCGTTACCCCTAGTGATCGTAGCTCTACGCGCCGATGCTCAACAGTGGAAGGTGTGAGCAACCACGGAAGGCACCGCAGACATGGGAACGGCTGAACGCAGAGCGGCGGTTGAACGGATCAAGGACGCCGAGGCGGCACGGGACGAACTGCGCGACACACTCGCTGCGGTCGGCGTCGTGCTGCCCTCGCTCGGACTGGACGACGCATCCCTCGCCCGCGACGTACCGCGGCCGCTCGTGGACCTCGGTCGCTGCAACCCGAGGGTCGCCCGTCAACTGGCCGCAATCCTCAAGGGATCCGCGCCATGAGCGACGAACGCGAGCCAAATGAGCCGCCGACGCAGGACGACCGGGAGGCCGCACGCCGCGAAGAGTTGCTCGCCAAGGTGCGGGAAGCCAACAAGCAGAGCGCCGCCCGCCCCCGGTAGGACGAGAGGAACTTGAGTCATGCAGATCGTCAGCGTCACCGCCGACGGGGTACGCAGAGGCGACGTGATCGCCGTGGGCGGCATCCCGCACACCGTCTGCGACGTACGAGAGGTGAGCGGGCGGCGTAAGCGACTGGAGTTCGCGGACGGCAACGCGTACGTCCTCGGCGCACGGGTCGAGATCCGCGTGACCCGTGCGCGCAACGGCGGCGCCCGCCGGGTCCCGCCGGCGGGATAGTCAGCGCTCGTCACCGGCAGCTCAGCCCCGCTGCTCACCCGGGCAGCCGGGGCGGCCGTGCTCCCGCAGGAAGCGCGGCCGGCGCACTGCCCGGCCGGCACAGGCGCCTCCGTCAGCCGAGCCAGAGCGCGCTGCCCCCGAGCACCATCACCAGGCCGGCGACGGCCATGAACGCCCCCAACAGCCGCTGGTACCAGGCCTGAGCCCACATCGTGGGCGACCTGTCCAGCTGCCCCAGCTGCGCCCCGCCCAGCAGGTAGCGCTGCCTGATGTTCTCGGCCCGCCGTGTAGCGATCCCCCGCACATTGAACGCCCAGCTCGCACCGCACCACACCGCGACCAGGCCGCCCAGCACCATGACGGCGATGAACAGCGGCGACGGCGCATGGACCCCGGCAGCCTGAGCGGGGCCGAATCCAGCGTTCTCCGCCAGCGTCTCAAGTTTCACTTTTACTACACCTTTCCAAGAGACTCGGCGTCATCCCAGACAGCGCGCAAGTCCCTACTGCGAATAATAATCGACGCATCGGTCAACGCGGTTTCATGCACGCAACCGTGGCCATCCGGAAGGATCTCGTCCAGCAGCACCGTATCTGCCTGCATCCAGTCAATTGATCCTTCGTACTCTATCGAGAAGTGCGACACTCCCGAGTACCGGATCCGAAGGCCCGAATCATGCTTCCATTGATTGGGCGCGAACTCGAGAGTCAGGACTCCGTTCTTATCCGTCGGTACGTGGACCCCGGCCAGCTCCAGGTCTTTCACACACCGACTGCTGCGCATGCTGTAGTGCCCAGGATCGAAAGCAAACTCCCGAGCGTCGACAGGCAACGCTTCCCGAATTTTCGGGAGTTCCGCCAAGTAAGGGCTCGGGTCCAGGCTGAACCCGAGCGGATCTGGGTCCCAATGGGCTTTCACAAATTTCATACGGTCAGACTCGTGAAGCTCACGACGGGGCCATCAACCGTGTCGGTCGCCTGAACGTCAAAGCTTCGCCGAGGAAACGATCGTTCAAGGCAGTTACGCCAGGATGTGGCGATCTCTCGAGCCAACTCGAAGGCGCGGCGTTGGGATTCATCATCGTCGATTTCGATGTACTGCCACAGCCTGAATTGATTCAGGGTCGCCTCGATGGAACTAACGTCACCCTTCAACTCTTCTCGCCAGATTCGGAAATTGTCGGGGTCATACACCCGGTCCCACAGAACACAGCCCTCAACTTCCACAAACTGCGGAAAGAACACATGCGATACGGCAACCCATTCGGCCAGCCCCATATTCTGAGACAAGTAGTCCAGGTAGTCGGGGGCAGCGTCGATTGATTCCGTCCATGCCCTGATTTGTGGATCTTCCAAGGGGTCCATTCAGCATCCCTCACTGCGGCAATTCGTCGGGCGTGGCAGGTCGCACGCCACGAAGAGCTGCCCCCCAAGGTGCGTGAAGCCAACAAGCAGACGTTGCCCTCCCGGCTGTCGGCCTTCCTCAGCCCAGATGCCGGAGCGCGCCGCCCAGCTGGTAGCGCTGCCGGATATTCTCGGCCCGCCGTGTAGCGATCCCCCGCACATTGAACGCCCAGCTCGCACCGCACCACTCCGCGACCAGGCCGCCCAGCGCCATGACGGCGATGAACAGCGGCGACGGCGCATGGGCCCCGGCGGCAAGAATAAGTCCCTCAGTCACAACCAATCCTCTTCTCAAAACACATCAAGCCCGTTCCCGTCGCGCGCCGCGCGCAGGCCGCCTCCTCACGGTCGACCCTTCACGGGATCAAACGGCATTTCCGTTGCGGTAATCACTCGTGTCCGACTACTTCAGGACAGAACGATTGACCAAATAGACCCCTCACCCAGACCTGCTTGTGACGGATCTTCAGCTACATAAACCGAGGATCGCGCATTAACCTCGCGATATTGGTCGAACCCTCCAATGGAGGAATCGGCGACCTGTTCAAGCGAGCCTCCTCGGGATTGCAGCAGCGCACAGAAATTGTCAAACCGCACCCGCTCGGAGAATTTCCCATAGGCGCTCTCAAGCGGGGCCGGGACCAGCCCTTCGAGCGCTCGACCCAAGCGATGGATCTGCAGTGACACCGTCACCGATTCCCAGACCCCCTCTCGCCTGATGAAAGCGACCTCCACGAGCCCGTAGTCCCGGCGCATCCGCGACTTTCGCACATCGTCCAGGAAATCCGCCCCAAGCACTTCCTCCCAAGCCGGAGGCCCAGCACCAAGGGGGACGCCGTGCACCTCGTTCCGCGTCACCGCGTCCACATAGAAGTCGATGTCCGACATCAGCCCGCCTCTGATTTGTTCATCTTCTCAAGGGCCGGGGCCTTGATCAGGAAGTGAATTTCAGCCGCCCTATTCTCGGCCATACCGAATTCACCCTTGTTCATACTGTCACGTGCGGATGTACCCTTTTCTATTATGTCATCCCTGAGGGATTTATTCGAATGGATCTCATCCAGAACTCTCTGAACGTCTCGCGCACTGGCAGTGCCATTCTTCAGTCTGATCGGTTCAGCTCCGATCCCTCCCTTGCCGTCGGGGAAGATGCGGACCTCATGAGCGTCAATGTGAATGTGCGCACCCTTTGTACCCCAATCCTGATACGCGACCGAGGCGTGGATTTTGCAGGGCGCCAAGCCGAGTTGGTCAGACCAGACGAGGGGATTTCGGACGTAGCCGGCCGGGTTGGGAGCTGGCTCCAGGCCCAGCGGGTCCGGGCTCACATACCGGGCGGTCTCCGGATCGTAGTAGCGGAAGTAGTTGTAGTTCAGGCCCGATTCCGCGTCGGCGTACTGTCCCGGGAAGCGGAGAGGACAGTCCACGGACGCCGGGTCCGCCGGGGCGGGGAGAGCCGTGCCCCAGAGGGTCGTGCGGCGCTGCCAGGCCAATTCGCCGTCCGGCGTGACCAGTTCGGCGGGCGTGCCGACGGCGTCCGTGATCACGGCGTGGAAGCGCGTGCCGTAGTCGGCCGACGTGTCCTCGGCCAGCTTGGAGAGGAGGGATCCGCCCGGCTCCCGGACCAGTGGCTTGTGGTCGGTCTGGGTGAGGGGGCGATGGGTGCCCGGGGCGTAGTCCCAGGTGGTGACCCTGCCGTCGGAGGCCTTCTGCTCTGCCAGGCGGGTGTCGTCCCAGCTGAAGTCCGTGCGCTCGGCGGTCGAGCCGTCGTCCGCCAGGCGCAGCTTGGATATTCGGCGTCCGAGCGGGTCGTACGTGTACCGCCAGCGCTCGCCGCCCGGGGTCGCGGCTTCGAGCAGGCGGTCCTCCGCGTTCCAGGCGTACGTCCACGTCCGCTGCTGCCCGTTGAGGAGCTTGCGGGTCTTACGGATCAGGCGCTGCGTGTCGTGCTCGTACGAGGTGCGGCCGGCGCGGCGGATGAGGGTGCCCTCGAATTCACGGTCGCCCGGGGCGTCGTGCGCCGGGGCCGTGGCGTGGGCGAGGTTGCCCGCCACGTCGTAGGCGTACGTCTCCGTCCAGCCGTGAGCCCGTACGCCCGTGACCCTCCCCATGCGATCGAGGTCGAACCGGCGGGTGCCGGAGGTCAGTTCGCGGATCTCGGTGAGGTAGCCGTCCTCGCGGTAGGCGTAGGCGCGGTGCTGGAGGAGCCGGTCCGCGTCCTCCGAGCGCGCCGTCAGGGACTGGGTGGCAAGGCGGTCGGTCGCATCCCAGGTCTGGCTGAGGGTGACGTCTTCACCAAGGCGGCGTTCCGTCTCGCGGCCCGCGGCGTCGTACGTGAAGGACAGCGAACCGGCGTCGGAGCGGAGCTCGGTGGGGCGGCCCGCCGGGTCGTAGGTCCACTCCGAGGTGAGCCCGGACGGGGTGACCCGCCGGGTCCGGCGGCCCAGGACGTCGTACGCGTAGGTGGTCGTACGGCCGTCGACGGTTTCGGTGAGCGTACGGCCGAGCGCGTCCCGCTCGATGGCGATCTCGGCGTCCGCGCCCACCGCGCGGGCCAGATGGCCCGTCGGGCCGTATGCGTACGTGGTGATGTCACCGGCATCGGTCCGCTGCTCCGTCACGCGGGCGAGCACGTCCCGACTGAAGCGCAGCGTCTCGCCCGCGCCGTTCGTACGCGTCACGAGGCCGCCCGCCGCGTCGTGCGTGTACGCGAGCGTCCGGCCGTTGAAGTCGGTCTCCGCGACCAGACGGCCCGCCTCGTCGTAGGCGTACGACCAGGTCAGGCCCTGCGGGTTGGTGACCCCGGTCAGCCGCATCTCGGTGTCGTACGCGAAGCCGTACGTCGTACCGTCCGGATCCGTCCGCGTGGCAGGGACGTCGAAGTGGGTGGCGGTGTGGCGGGTGACATTGCCCGCCGGGTCGGTGTGGGAGAGCAGGTTGCCCTCTCCGTCCCAGGTCCAGGACTCCCGGGTGCCGTCCGCGTACTGGCGCCACTCCGGCTTGCCTTCGGTCGTCCAGCCCATGCGGGTGACATGACCCAGCGGGTCGGTCACCTCCATGACCCGGCCGAAGGTGTCCCGGCGCACCGCCGTCACATGCCCGAGCTCGTCGGTCACGGCGATGGGCAGGCCGGCCGCGTTCGAAGCGATGGTGCGCGTATGACCGAGGGCGTCGGTGATCGCGGACAATCGACCCAACTCGTCGTAGCTGCACCGTGTTTCGGCGCCGACGGGGTCGACCGTGGTCAGCAGATTGCCGAGTTCGTCGTATGTGTGGCGCCAGGTCGCACCGCCGGGCTCGACTACCTCCGTGGGGCGGCCGAGCGTGTTGTACGTGGCTCGGGCAAGGGACTCGTCCGGCAGGGTGAGCGCGGTGAGGTTGCCGGCCTCGTCGTAGCCGTAGCGCGTCGTACGGCCCAGCGGATCCGTGACCGAGAGCGGCCTGTCGCCCCGCTCGTGCCACTCGGTGCGCGTCGTGTGGCCGAGCGGGTTGGTCTCCTCGACGACCTGGCCCTCGGAGTTGTACCGGTGCCTGGACCGCCGCCCAAGAGAGTCGGTGTACGTGGTCGTGCGCGACTCGTCGTCGTAGGCGAGGGCCCCGGAGAGAAAGCCGTCGCTGCCCTCGGTGCGCTCGACGCGGCCGCGGGCGTCGTAGAAGTACGCGAACGAGGTGCCGTTGCGGTCCGTCCAGGAGGCGACCCGGCCTTCCGCGTCATACGTGAAACGCAGGGGCTCGCCACTGGAGTTGATGACTTCGGTGAGGTTGCCGGCCTCGTCGTAGCCGTAGCGCATCACGACCGTACCGCCGCCGTTGTGCTGTGTCGGCTCGTACCGTGACGGGGTCTCGTCGAGCAGGCGCAGGGCGGTGATGCGTGGGCCCTGCGTGTCGACGGCGAGGTAGTAGCCGCCGGAGTGGCGCAGCGCGGTGGGGATGCCGTCAGCAGTGCGTTCGACATCGATGCGGGCGCCGTTGCGGTCGTGCCAGCTGTCCACAGGGAGATGGACAGTTCCGAGCGTGTCCGAGGGAACGGGACTGCTGAAGCTTCGTACGACCCCGGAGACCGGGTCGGTGATCGTCATGACGCCGTCGGGCTTGCCGTCCCACTCCAGCGGCCACAGGGCGCCCTTCACCGGGAGAACGGGTTCACTCACCTGCGGCACCGGATAGACGAGGCGCATACCGTCCGCGGCGGCGAACACCACGCCCTCGGCGTCGAGTTGGATGCACTCGTCGAGAGTGGAGACCCAGGTGGGGCCGAAGGACATTCCCGCCCGGTACGTGGACAGGTGGGTGCGCTCAAAGGCCAGCGGGAGGCTCGCCGGCAGCGTGAGGTCGGTCTGCGTCATCAGCATGGCGCCGGTCGCCACGTCGATCGGCTCTCCGACGCACGGCGTCTTCTTGGCCGGGCGGGCCGCAGGCCCCAGTTCAACGAGGTCGGGGCGCAGAGTCGGCGGTCGCAGCATCAGAGGCGTTTCGTTCAGCTTCCCGAACAGGCTCCCCTCGGCTCCGGCCTTCGCCAAACCGCTCGCCCCGCCGAACGCCCCGCCGAAGATCATGCCGTCCTTCGCCGCGGCATTGATCTCGTCCAGGCTGAAGCCCTTCTGCAGCCCGGTGGCTATCTTCATTGGCTGGGCTACGGCCAGGTCGATGGCCACCGACTCCACGCCGCCGAAGGCCGCGGCGACCACGGCGCCCGCGGCGAATTCGGCGACCGTGGTCGTGACGGCGACTCCCAGCGTGCCGGCGAGTTCGAGGATGGCTTCGGCTGCTATCGCCGAAGCCCCCGCCGATATGCCCGCCGTGAACCAGGCGAGCCCGAGGCCTGCCACGATGATGGTGGCGTCGATGGTGAGCTCTGTCTGAAGCTTGTTGATGGCGTCATCGACGGCGCCGGCGAGCTTGTCCAGCATCTCCGCCATCTTGCGGGCCGCCTTCGCCATGTCACTGAGCCAGCCCGCGTCCTTCCCCTTGGCGTAGCGCTCCCAGAACACCTCGAACGCGTCGATCGCCTCACCTTTGTTGTTGTGGATGAGGGATGCGGCCGCGTTGTTGACCGGGGTACGTACGTCGTCGACGGCACCGGCGAAGGCCCGCCAGGCATCGGCGGCCTTGCGCAGGGTGCCGGAATCGGCGTCGGGCCACCACATGCCGAGCTTGAGCAGGATCTCCTTGGCCTCGTCCTCGACGCTCACTTGGCACCCTCGCCGTCGATCTTCGCCTTCGCCTTGGTGAACATCCCGGCGATCAACTGCTCGTTGTCGACATGCCCGTCCGCCATGTCCGACATCGCCTCATGAATGCTGGTCAGTCCGAGGACGAGGATGCCGGCGGCCCGCTCGATGGCCTTCTGCTGGGGGTGGTAGGCGTCGTAGAACTTCTTGCCCGGCTCATCGTCTCCCCAGGGGGCACCAAGCCCGTCCAGGGTGGTGACCAGCGTCGTCAAGGCCGTGCTGAGGTTCTTCGCCTGCTCGTGGAAGACCGGCGCCGTCAACTTGATGTCGGCCGTGTTGATTTCCAGGACCTTGCCGTCGCCTTTGCCATCGCCCATGCGAAGCACCCCCGTTGTCTTCACGCATTGCGAATCCCGACCCGAGAAGAGCGTGATCAAGATTTGCCCATGTGATGACCATGTCAGAGTAAATGGATGACACAAAGTGCGCGAACACACGTGCGGCGCAGGGCCTTTCAGCCCTCCGCCGCCGCGCGGCCCGTCAGCGTCGCCAGGCTGTTGCGGATGTGCGCCATATGCGCGTCCATCTCCTCGCGGGACCTGTCGTGCTCGCGCAGCACCCGCTCCGTCTCGCGCGCGATCCGCTCCTCGCGGGCCCTGGCCTCGGCGATCAGCGCGGCGGCCCGTGCCTCCGCGTCCTCCTGACCGGGGCGCGTGTTCTCCTCCGCCTCGGCGAGGGTGCGCTCGGCCTCGGCAAGCCCGGCCTGGGCGTACGTGGCGAGCTCGGCGTGGCGTGCTTCCAACTCGGCCTCGTGGTGCGCGAGTTCGCGCTCCATCGCCTCCCAGCGCCCGGCCTGCTCCTGCTCCAGGCCGGCCAGCATGCCTTCGCAGCGGCGGCGCATCTCCTTCCAGGCGGCCACGGCCTCGCCAAGCCGCTCCTTCACCTCGAGGCGGGCCTCGATACGCGCCTCGTCGGCCGCGGTCTGCGCGGCGAGCGAGATCCGCTGAACGCGCGCCTCGGTGTCCGCCCGGAGTTCGTCGGCGTACGCACAGGCCTCCTCATACAGCCTGCGACCGCCCGCGTCGGCGGCGTCCCACACGGCCTGGGCCTCGTCCCGCGCCGTGGCCAGCAATGCCTCGGCCTCCTCCACGGTCAACGCCAGCAGGTACTGGGCGCGACTACCGAGACTCTCGTACGTCTGCTGGGTGAGCGCCGAGACGACCTCGCGCAGGCTGACGGCCTTCGCCTCCATCTCCCTGGCGAGGACGGTGAGACGCGCCGCACGTTCCCAGGCGTCGTCGCGGTCCTGGGACAGAGCGGTGACGCAGGCGTCGGTCTCCTTCACGGGGTAGCCACGGCCCCGTACGGCGACGAAGCCGTGAGGTGACACCGGTGCAGCACTCATCCTTCAAGCCTCTCCGACACACAACGCAATTGGCGCACATCCTGCTAGATCCAAGTGAAGTGCTCACAACGCGACACTCCACCTGTCGATACTGGTCAAGAATGCATTATTCGGTGAAAGAAGCCGTAAACAGGACAAACAGCAGGCCGCTCGGCCTGCCGTTGACTCTCCGTACGTCGCCGGCCTTCCTGCCAACCCTCCCCCGGTGCCTGAGTGAGCGTCATATGCGTGAAGATTTGGTGAGGCTCTTTGCGGTCAGCTCCTGGCCAGGCGGAACACCGTCCCCGTGCGGCGGCAGACAAGAAAGCGCCCGGCCTGTGTCGTACAGGCCGGGCGCCTCAGTCATCCACACGGTCGCCCTACAGCAGTCCGTCCCACATCTGCTCCAGCAGCACCGACCACCAGCTCTCCGGCGACGCCAGCGCCGCCGGGTCCAGGGCCGCGAGCTGCGCCTGGAAGTCGACCGTCCAGCGGCCGGCCTGCTCCGGGTTGAGGTTGAAGCGCAGCCGCCACATCCGGCCGAGCAGTGCCAGGCAGCGTACGAACTCCGGAAGGCCGCTGTTCACGAACTGCGGCGCAACCGGCTGGCCGCCCGGGCCCGCCTCCACCGGTACGGCCACGATGTGCGCCGTGCCGTACTGAACACAGATCGCCCGGCCGAAGTCGCTGCCCACCACCAGGTACGAGCCCGCGTCCGCCGCCGGCTGCAGCTGACGCTGCGCCGCGAGCTCCGCCAGCGTCGGAACGACCGGCTGGGCCGGCTGCGCCCAGAAGAACGGGTTGAAGTCACCCGGCAGACCCGCCCAGACCAGAGTGGCCGCCACGACCTCCGGCACGCCCTGACGCGAGACGGCCCGCTGGTCGAACCGGCAGATGCCCTGCGGGCCGAACGCGGCCACCAGCTCCTGCGCGACCCCCTGCGGAGGGATCGGCGGGGTCGGCGGCACCTGCGGCAGCGGGGCCCGGACCGGCGCGGGGCGCGCCGGACCGTCCGCGACCTGGTGCAACTCACCCTGGTGGGTGAGCAGATGCTGCATGCCCTGCTGCCGGCTGGCGTGATCCCTGCCGTACGGCGCGACGGACGTGATCCGCACCTGCGGCCAGGTCTCCCGGATCATCCGGGCGCAGTAGCCGCCGGGCAGCTCGCACGACTCCAGCTCGGTGTGGAGCTCGAGCACCTGCTGCGGCGGCACGTTCATTGCGCGCAGCTCGTGCAGGATCTGCCACTCCGGATGCGGAGTCCCGGGCGCCGAACGGCGGATCAACTGGGCCTCGGAGCCGTCGGGCGCGCGGTAGCGCAGCACGGCCTGATAGCCGGGGCCGACGGTCGGCATACCGCTCGGCTGCTGCGGATAGCCGTAGGCGGGCGGCTGACCACCCTGCTGCGGCAGCGGCGCCTGCGGTACGGGAACGGGCGGCGCGCCGGGAGGTGCACCGAGAGGTGCACCGGGCGGGCCGGGCGGGCCGGGCGGCTGCGGCGCGCCCGGACCCATCTGCGCCGGTCCGGCCAGCATCGTCGCGGCGTGGTGCACGCCACCACCGGGAGGACCGGGCGGCGTCGGCACACCGGGAGGACCGGGCGGCTGCGGAACGCCGGGCGCGCCCGGAGCCCCCGGCGGACCGGGCGGCTGAGGCGCACCCGGACGAACCGGACCACTGGGACCACCCATCTGGCTCGGGTCCGCCAGCATCGTCGCCGCATGGTGGACGCCACCACCCGGCGGAGCGGGAGGAGCAGGCGGACCGGGCGGCTGCGAGGCCTCCGGGCCGAGCTGCGAGACGAGCTGCGTCGGCAGATAGCCGCCCGCCGGAGCACCGGGCGCACCCGGACCCGACGGCGGCGGCGTCGCGCCCGGCCGCACACCCGGAGTACCGGGAGCACCGGGCGGCGGCGGAGTCGTGGGGCCGCTGCCGCGCGAGGCGCGCGGCGTTACGACCGCCTTGCTCGTCGCCGCGTCCGCGATGTCACCGACCCCCGGGCGCGGGGGCGCACCGGGCGGCGGCGACTGCGGCGACTGCGGCGTCTGAGGCGAATGCGGAGCCTGCGGCTGGGGCGAATGTGGTGTCTGCGGCGCTTGGGGCCTGCCGGGCTGCGGGCCCAGCGCCGGGGCGACCGCGGTCCGCGGCAGCTGGCTGCCGCCCGACATCAGCGCGGTCGGCGCCTCCGCGCCGGTGACCGGCGGCGGGGCGTCATCGCCATCGGTCCCGGAGATCGGCGGCGCGAACACCGTGGCCGGCAGCGGTACGGACGCGTCGTCGGAACCGGCGCTGGTGTCCGTCCACGGAGTCGCTCCCGACGGTGTGGCGGGCACACCCTCGGAAGCCGTCGGCTCGTAGTCGCCGTCACCACCGGCGCTGGGCCACACGGACCCGCCCTGCGAGGCATTGCCGCCGGAGGAACCGGGCTCGGGCCAGGCCGAGCCGGGCGCGGACGAACTCCCGCCCGCCTGCGAGGCGTTGCTGTCCTGCGCAGGTGACGCGGGGGCGGACCAGTCGGCCCCCGCAGACGGCCCGCGCGAACCCGCACCCGCACCCGCCGGCTCCGGCGACCCCGAAGGCGTACTGGAAGGCGTCCCCGAAGGCGAACCCGAAGGCGTGCTCGAAGCCGCGCCGGACGCCACACCCGAAGCGCGCTCCGGCGACCTGCGGTCCGGGATCCCGATCTTGTCCGCCGCCTCCTGGAGCCACTCCGGCGGGCTCAACAAGAACGACGTCTGATTCAGATCGATACGCTGCGGTGGCTCCGGCGCGGCCGCGGCCTCCTCCTGTATCCCGTACTCCTCCTCGTACCGGCGGATCACCTCACCCACCGGCAGTCCCGGCCACAGCGTCGCCTCACCACTGTCCCGGGCGATCACCAGCCGCTGCTGCCCGCCGTCCGAACGAGCCCCGCCCTCGCGGTCCTCCGCCCACACCACAAAGCCCAGCTCGAACTCCCGTACCCGCACCTCACGATGCTGGTACGCGGGCACATCGCCGTTGACCCACTCTTCCGCGCGCTCCTGCGCCTGCGCGAAGGTCACCATCGGACCGTCACCCCTCGTCCGAGATCGGGACGGCGCGCGCGAAGCCGCCGTCCACCATCAGGTTCGCCACGGTCTCCAACTCCGGCGGATTGCCCGCCAGACGCTGCAGAAAACCGTCGAAGTCGTCGCCGCACGGCAGCAGCAGCCGCTCCGCGCGCTCCTGCACGCTCAAGCCGTTCTGGTCCCGTGCGTCGTCGTACGCGCAGAACCACACCGAGCCGACTACCGAGCCCTTGACCTTCACCGCCAGAATCCCGCCCTGGACGAACGCAACTCCCAAGTAATCCTTGGTCAGATGGTCCCGCAGGCACTTGTTGACGTACAGCAGGTCATTGACCGCGGCCTCGTCCCGCACCGTGAAGAACGGCTGGTCGACCAGCAGCCCCAGCTCGGCATCGAGCGCCGCCCCGACCGGAGCACAACCGCCCGCCGCCTTCAGGAATGAGCGGTACGCCCCCGGCAACCGGTAGCCCAGATCCTCCTCGACACCCAGCAGCTGCTGCTCGCTCACCGACACCACGCCCTTCGGCAGACCGAAATGCGCGGGCCGGGTCTCCTGCAGCGGGCGCGTACCCCGCTTGCTCTGGTCCACCGCCGTCGTCGCGAGACCTCCGTGGTGCCGCAGCAGCGCCTTCACCTCGACGGGCACCAGCTCCAGCCGACGGGTGCCCGGCACGTGGTGCCAGGTCCAGCCG
Source organism: Streptomyces sp. NPDC048479 (assembly GCF_040651435.1). NCBI lineage: Bacteria > Bacillati > Actinomycetota > Actinomycetes > Kitasatosporales > Streptomycetaceae > Streptomyces > Streptomyces sp. NPDC048479. Next base: position 125,097 of record NZ_JBEZKA010000009.1, on the reverse strand, counting down.
TGCGGAGTGGCGACCGAAGGAATCGTGTCCCACAGCGCATGACCGTCGGCGTGCAGCGCCGCATTCGCCGATACGTAATCGGTGAGCCGCAGCTCGTCCACGCCGAAGCCCTCCGGGGGCTCCGCGATCTCTGCGGCGGCACGCGCGTAAGGCGAGAAGACCGGATAGCCGTTGTCGTCCACACGCACACCCCTGGGGTGGCGGGAGGCCCGGACCGGGTCCGGGAAGTTCACGACTTGCCCGGTGTAGGCCGCATTCGGTGGCGCGGCTTGCTGCCCGAGCCGACCTGTCGTCATGGCGGATGCCCCCTGCTGCTTCTGGCTGGTTCAGGACAGCCTATGCGGTGGGGCAATAGGGAGGACCGACGCTCCGCTTCCATCACGAAGGGTCACATACACGTGACCGAATGACGAAGAGGCGACACGTTTCAGCCCCCAGCTTCCACACCACCCGTCCCATTTGACAGGCTGTCCCGCAACTCGGGGGAGTGCAGGGGAGGGAACGAGCACACCATGCACACAGCGCAACCAAATGCTTCAGGTGATCCACGCCTCAGTTGGAGCAGTACGGACGCCGGCCGCCCGCCCGCACTGGGTCACCGACGCGACGGAATCCTGCCCGCCGTGGCGGCAGCACTCTCCGTACGCGGCGAGACCCTCACCTGCACCGCGGGCAAGGCCGACCAGCCACCCGTACTCCACGCGCTCGTACAGGATTTTCTCGACACCCTCACCAGCGGCCAGCGCGAACGCTTCACCGGCCGCTGTCCGGAGGCAATCCTGCTCTCGCGGCATCTCACCGCCGCGGAAACCCAGCGCTCGAAGCGGGCCCAGCGCAAGCCGCTGACCCACAGCGAGGCGAAGCGGACCTTCAAACAAGCGAAACTGACGGCACGTCGTATCCGCGAGGACGGCGATCCGCTGCACGGCAGTTACGCACCACCCTGCCGTTCCTGCGCGGCGATGCTCGACCACTTCGGCGTACGCACCGTCGACCCGACCGCGACCCAGAACGGCTGACCCCGCACCAATGCCCGACCACCTCAGCACCACCCGGTTCCCGGTCGCCGTCGACGCCGCCCTGCGCGACGCGGGCTGGCAGCCCGGCCGTTGGGACATCAAGCAGGCCGAGCACTGGGCCGACACCCTGCGCTCGTACGCCTCACCGGCGGGCCACCGGCACGTGGTCTTCCCGGCGGCCGTCGAAGCCTGGGCGGAGTTCGGCGGACTGCGCGTGACGGCGCCCGGTCCGGGACGGCACACTGCGCCCATACCGGTGCACTTCGACCCGCTCGCCGGGCTCCACCTCGCGCGCACTCTCGCGGACCTGGGGCGCGCGCTCGACACGGAGGTGTCGCCGCTCGGGGAGGAGGGCGACAGCCAGGCCGTACTGGCCATCGATGTCGAGGGCCGGGTCTACAGCCTCGACCACACCGGCGACTGGTACCTCGGGCCGGACATCGACCAGGCGCTGGCCACCATGGTCACGGGCGTCCAGCCGGCCCGCCTGACCCTGGGCTGAGCGACCGCGGCGACGGCCACCGAGCGGGCGGCGAGGCCACCCGGCCGGGACCCGCGCCTGATCCGAACCGGCACCGGGCCCGCACCCGAGCCGGGACCCGAGCCCCGAACCTGGACCCGAGCCGACCGCCGAACCGGACCGCCGGCCCGCACCCGAGCCTGGACCTGGACCCGAACCGGGCTGCCGACACCCGCACCCGCCCAGCCCCCACCGCCTCAGACCTGCTCGGCGTACCCGTCCCGGTCCGGCAGCACCGCGGACACCCGGAAGCCGCCCGCGTCCGTCGGCCCGGACACGAACACCCCACCCAGCGCCATCACCCGCTCCCGCATCCCCACCAGGCCGTTGCCACCGCTCGGCAGCCGCGCGGCCGCGTCACCGCCGCTCGCGTCCGGAGCGCCGTTCTCCACCTGCATCGCGACCTCAGCGCCACGGTGCGCGAGCCGCACCATCACCTTCGCGCCGGCCGCGTGCTTGTGGACGTTCGTCAGCGCCTCCTGAACCACCCGGTACGCGGTCTGCTCCACCTCCGGCGCGTACTCCCGCGCCTCGCCCTGCACCGCGAGCTCCACGACCACCCCCGCCTGCCGGGACTGCCCGACCAGACCCTCGAGATCCGCGAGACACGGCCCGTCCTCGGCCGCGGCCGCGGCAGCCGCCGCCGCGGCGGCACCGACAGCCGCCAGCGGCACCGGAGTCACCACCCGCTGTTCGCTCTCCCCGGCCCGCAACACGCCGAGCATCTCGCGTAGTTCGGTGAGCGCCTGCCGTCCCATGTCCCCCACCAGCGCCGCATTCTTCACCGCCTTCTGCGGATCCTTCAGCGCGACCGCCTGCAAGGCGGCCGCATGCACCACCATCAGGCTCACCCGGTGCGCCACGACGTCATGCATCTCCCGCGCGATCCGGGTCCGCTCCTCGGTACGCGCCCACTGCGCCCGCTGCTCGGCCCGGTCGGCCAGCAGCGACAGCTCCTGCTCCAGGCTGACCGCACGCTCCCGAAGGCTCTCCATCAGCCGCCGCCTGGCCCCTATGTAGAGGCCGAACAGCACGGGCGGCGCGGTCAGCCCGAGCGCCATGAAGCCGGCCATCGTCGGTACGTACCAGGCTCCGGGCTCCGGATCGAAGTCCGCCGACGACACTTCCTGCCGTACGCGTACGAACGTCACGATCAGCGTCGCGGCCAGCGACATCCCCGCGAGTGTCGCGGTGATCCGGCGCGGCACCTCGGAGGCGGCGAGCGAGTAGAGCCCGACAACGCCCATCAGATAGCCCATCTCGGCGGGCGTGGTCGCGATCGACACCAGCACCACGGCGATCGGCCAGCGCCGCCGCAGCACCAGCACGGACCCGACGATCAACCCGAACAGCACTCCGACGGGTACGGGAATCGATGCCTTGTCGGCGAACCCCACACCCTCCAGAGCGCACTCAAAGGCGGAGACAAGCCCCAGCCCCACATCCAAGGCGACACTGCGCCGCCGTCCCCACCACAGCCAGCTACGGGCGGTCGTGCCCGTGCCGTCCTGGTGTGCCCCCGTTACGGTCATGTCTTCCAGCCTACGGGCGGGCGCGAATCATTTTCCGGGGAGTGCGACAGCAGGGAAGGAGTTCGAACACGCACGAAACAAGCGTTGATCGCACGATCTGGTGAATCGAGCTGGCTTTCGACCCGAACGGTCACCAAGCGGGCTGATCTTTACCGTCGCACAGAAGGCGCTTGGTACGGCATAGTGTTGGGTGCCGATTCAGCGGCCTGACGTATTGTCCGGTTTAGCCGCGTTCTATCCCCCGTGGTGTAATTGGCAGCACTGAGGCTTTTGGTGCCTTAAGTCCGGGTTCGAGTCCTGGCGGGGGAGCATCTCACTTCGGGTCCTGACCTCCACGGTCAGGACCCGCGCTTATTTCGCCCCCGAAACCCCCCGGTATCCTTCGGATGTCCACCACCCGAAGCCGAAGGGCATTCCCGTGAGCGCCAATCGCCCGGCAGCCGTCGTCGTCCTTGCAGCGGGTGAGGGCACCCGCATGAAGTCGAAGACCCCCAAGGTCCTGCACAAAATCTGCGGGCGCTCGCTCGTCGGACATGTCGTCTCCGCGGCCCGCGAGCTCGATCCCGAGCATCTCGTCGTCGTTGTCGGCCATGCGAGTGAGCAGGTCAAGGGCCATCTGGCCGAGCAGTACGCCGGTACCCGCACCGCCTACCAGGCCGAGCAGAACGGCACCGGGCACGCCGTCCGAATGGCGCTCGAGGAGCTCGGCCGGACCCCCGAGGGCACCGTCGTCGTCGTGTGCGGCGACACTCCCCTCCTCTCCGGCGAGACTCTGACCGCGCTCGCCGCCACGCATGCCGCCGACGGCAATGCCGTCACCGTGCTCACCGCCGAGGTCCCGGACTCGACCGGCTACGGCCGCATCGTGCGTGACAGCGCCACCGGCGCCGTCACCGCGATCGTCGAGCACAAGGACGCCACTGACGACCAGCGCGCGATCCGGGAGATCAACTCCGGTGTCTTCGCCTTCGACGGGCAGCTGCTCGCGGACGCGCTGGGCAAGGTGCGTACGGACAACAGCCAGGGCGAGGAGTACCTCACCGATGTGCTGGGGATCCTGCGCGAGGCCGGTCACCGGGTCGGCGCGTCCGTCGCCGGCGACCACCGGGAGATCCTCGGCATCAACAACCGCGTGCAGCTGGCCGAGGCGCGCAAGCTGCTCAATGAGCGCCTCCTCGAGCGGGCGATGATGGCCGGTGTCACGGTCGTCGACCCGGCGTCGGTGCTCGTGGATGTGACGGTCACGTTCGAGCCGGACGCGATCGTGCACCCCGGTACGCAGCTGCTGGGTGCCTCGCATCTCGCCGAGGGCGCCGAGGTCGGCCCCAACTCGCGACTGAAGGACACGGTCGTCGGCGCGGGTGCCCGGGTGGACAACACGGTGGCGGACTCCGCGGTGGTGGGCGAGGGGGCGTCGGTCGGCCCGTACGCGTATCTCAGGCCCGGCACGAAGCTCGGTGCGAAGGCCAAGGCCGGCACGTATGTGGAGATGAAGAACGCGACGATCGGTGAGGGCACGAAGGTGCCGCACCTCTCCTATGTGGGTGACGCGACGATCGGCGAGTACACGAATATCGGCGCGGCGAGCGTGTTCGTGAACTACGACGGCGAGGCGAAGCACCACACCACGATCGGCTCGCACTGCAAGACCGGCTCGGACAACATGTTTGTGGCTCCTGTCACGATCGGGGACGGCGCGTACACGGCGGCGGGTTCGGTCATCACCAAGGATGTGCCTGCCGGTTCGCTCGCCGTGGCCCGCGGCCAGCAGCGGAATATCGAGGGCTGGGTGGCTCGGAAGCGCCCCGGCAGCGCGTCCGCGCAGGCGGCTCAAGTGGCAACGGAACAGGTCGCCGAGGGGAACTGACCGGAAACAGGTGCGTCCAACTCGGCGTACCGTGATACGTGCACACAAATTCGGCTGGCTCGCGATCAGTACGTCCGTGGCCAGGGAACACGTCTGAGGAGACAGTGCTGTGACCGGGATCAAGACGACCGGCGAGAAGAAGCTGATGCTCTTCTCCGGCCGCGCCCACCCCGAGCTGGCCGAGGAGGTCGCACATCAGCTGGGTGTCGGCCTGGTGCCGACGAAGGCTTTCGACTTCGCGAACGGTGAGATCTACGTCCGCTTCCAGGAGTCGGCCCGTGGTGCCGACTGCTTCCTGATGCAGAGCCACACGGCTCCCATCAACAAGTGGATCATGGAACAGCTGATCATGATCGATGCGCTGAAGCGGGCCTCGGCCCGGAGCATCACCGTGATCATCCCGTCGTACGGCTACGCCCGGCAGGACAAGAAGCACCGCGGCCGTGAGCCGATCTCGGCCCGGCTGGTCGCCGACCTGCTGAAGACCGCGGGTGCCCACCGCATCCTCACGGTCGATCTGCACACCGACCAGATCCAGGGCTTCTTCGACGGCCCGGTGGACCACCTCTCCGCGCTGCCGGTGCTCGCCGACTACGTGGGCGCGAAGGTGGACCGCAACAAGCTGACCGTCGTCTCCCCCGACGCCGGCCGGGTGCGCGTCGCCGACCGCTGGTGCGACCGCCTGGACGCTCCGCTGGCGATCGTCCACAAGCGCCGCGACAAGGACGTCGCCAATAAGGTGACGGTGCACGAGGTCGTGGGTGAGGTCGAGGGCCGCGTCTGCATCCTCGTCGACGACATGATCGACACCGGTGGCACGATCTGCGCCGCGGCGGACGCGCTGTTCGCGCACGGCGCGGAGGACGTCATCGTGACGGCGACGCACGGCATCCTGTCCGGGCCGGCGGCGGACCGTCTGAAGAACTCCAAGGTGAGCGAGTTCGTCTTCACGAACACGCTGCCCGACCCGGGCGACCTGGAGCTCGACAAGATCACGGTGCTGTCGATCGCGCCGACGATCGCGCGCGCGGTGCGTGAGGTGTTCGAGGACGGTTCGGTGACGAGCCTCTTCGAGGAGCAGGGCTGAGTACGTTACGAGAACGGGCCGCTTCCACTTGGGGGCGGCCCGTTCTCATGCCCGTAGCCTCATGCCGGTCTCACGTCGGCAGCGCGCCCGCAGCACATCGGCAGCGCATCGGCAGCGCATCGGCTCTTGATCGATTGGGTGACTCGGGGGGCTCCGAGTAGACTGTGCAGGTTGCTCGGCGAGGGAGGCCGTACTCATATGTACGGCGGTCCGTTATCGACGCGCTCTTCGTAGCAGGCCTGTCGTGGCCGGCTCTTCGTAGCAGGCCTGTCGTGGCCGGGTGACCGCCACCAGATCTGTCTGCAATACGAGGAGTGCACATGTCCGAGGTGAAGCTCGCCGCCGACATCCGTTCGGAGTTCGGCAAGGGTGCTGCCCGTCGCGTCCGCCGCGAGCACAAGGTTCCCGGCGTTCTCTACGGTCACGGTTCCGACCCGATCCACATCACGCTGCCGGGCCACGAGCTGCAGCTCGCCCTGCGTACCTCGAACGTTCTGATCTCCCTGGACATCGAGGGCAAGAACGAGCTGGCCATCCCGAAGTCGGTCCAGCGCAACCCGCTGAAGGGCTCCATCGAGCACGTCGACCTGCTCCTCGTGAAGCTCGGCGAGAAGGTCAACGTCGACATCCCCGTCCACACCGAGGGCGAGCTGGCCCCGGGTGCGTACCTGGTCGAGCACGTGCTGAACGCCCTGCCGGTCGAGGCCGAGGCCACGCACATCCCGGAGTCCGTCACGGTCTCCATCGCGGGCCTGGAGGCCGGCGACTCCATCCTCGCCAAGGACGTGCCGCTTCCGTCCGGCACGACCCTGGCCGTCGAGGACGACACCGTCGTCCTGCAGGTCCTGGCCGCGCAGGCCGAGGAGCCGGCCGCCGAGGGCGAGGGCGAGGGCGAAGAGGCCGCCGAGGCCTGAGCCGTACGCTCTGCTCGGCTGGGCCTGGCTCTGCCTGGCTTGGCTTGACGGGGTGGCGGGCTGCGGCCCGCCACCCCGTTTCCTGTATCTGTACCTGTACCTGCTGTACCTGTACCTGCTGTACCTGTACCTGCTGTACGTATGCCGTATGCGAGGAGACGCAGCGCAGATGTCCGACGCGAACGCCCCCTGGCTCGTCGTGGGCCTCGGCAACCCCGGGCCCGACTACGCCGCGAACCGGCACAACGTCGGGTTCATGGTCGCCGACCTCCTCGCCGAGCGCATCGGCGGCACGTTCAAGCGTGCGCAGAAGGCTCAGGCGCAGCTCGTCGAGGGCCGGATCGGCGCGCCGGGTCCGAGTGGCCGTCGGGTTGTACTGGCCAAGCCCATGTCGTACATGAATCTCTCCGGCGGCCCGGTCACGTCGCTGCGTGACTTCTACAAGGTGCCGACCGCGAATATCGTCGCGATCCACGATGAGCTGGACATCGACTACGGCGCGCTGCGGCTCAAGCTCGGCGGCGGTGACAACGGGCACAACGGTCTGAAGTCGATGACCAAGTCGATGGGCGCGGACTATCACCGGGTGCGGTTCGGGATCGGCCGTCCGCCGGGCCGGATGCAGGTCGCGGATTTCGTTCTGAAGGACTTCTCGTCCGCGGAGCGCAAGGAACTGGCGTATCTCGTGGACCGCGCGGCGGATGCGGTGGAGTGTCTGGTGACTGAGGGCCTGGAGCGGGCTCAAAGTACGTACAACTCCTGATAAAGGAGGGCCGCGAGTTGACCGGGCGCGTGTGCATGGCCAAGGATCGCGGCCCATGAGCCCGAAGCGGACCCGCATGCTCCTTTACGGCCAACGGGCGGCGATGGCGTGTGTTGCCGCGCTGCTGCTCGTCGCCGGCGTCTGGTCGTCGTGGGGCACGGCTCAGCACGTACTGCTGGCCAAGGGCCGTGAACACGGCACCCTGAAGATCGCCAGTTGCGGCAAGGACACCTGCACGGGCCCGTACGAGCCCGAGGACCCGGCCGCTCCCCGCTCCGGCGTGACCATCGACAAGTCGGTTGCCGTGCGGAAGGGCGCGAAGCTCGCGGTCGTGGTGAAGCCCGGTACGGACGAGGTGGTGCGGACGGGCACTGCGGGTGCTCTGTTCGCCTGGCTCCCGCTCGGCGGCGCGCTGGTTCTGGCCGGCCTGGTGATCGGCGGCGGACTGCGGCTGACGCGCGTGGCCTGGGCAACGGCGGCGGCGGGCGGGGCGCTGCTGGTGGGGGCGTTCTTCGCGCTCTGAACGACCCGGCTCCCTTACCGGAACGTCACATTCACCTGATCGTTATCCAGGACTATTGGGACAAGTGCCAGCGCTTGGGGCGGATGCGTCACGAGGTGTCTTGACCGGCCCGCGAGTTCACAGGACGCTGAGCCGCCCCCCACGGCATCCGTCCCTCTCTCACGTTGGATTGCCCATGCGCACCCTCACGTCCTCCGGCGCACTGGTGGCGGCAGCAGCGCTCTCGCTGCTGGCCGCGCCTTCCGCGCTCGCCACCCCTCCCGGCGACAACGGCACCGTGAAAATCCACGATGCCAAGACCGGTGAAGAACTCCGCAAGAACGAGCCGCACGTCTGCTCCTTCTATCTCGACGCCTTCGGTTTTGACGCCCGCCAGCAGGTCGACTGGCACATCGAGGCCTGGGCCCCGACCGCCGACGTCAAGGGCGAGACGGTTCAGTCCGGTTCGCTGACGCTCGACGGCGACGGCCACGGCAGGACCACGGATCTGGGTCTGCCCGACGGCCACTACAAGCTGTTCTGGAACTTCGACGGCGAGCACGGCCGGGCCAAGCACAAGGTCTTCTGGACCGACTGCGGAAGCGAGGACTCGAAGCCGGACGACAAGCCGAGCGCCACGGTGAGTGACAAGCCGGGCGAGCAGCCGAGTGAGCAGCCGTCCACGCCGGCCGCGACAGCCACGACCGCCGCGGGCGACTCGAAGCCGAGCGCGGCGCCGAGCGCCGACGGCACCTCTGGCGACCTCGCCGAGACCGGCAACGGCGCGCCCATCGGCATACTCGCGACGCTCGCGGCCGCGCTGGTCGCGGGCGGCTATCTGCTGGCCCGTCGCCGCACGGCCCAGCGGCACTAAGCAGCGCTGAGAGGCGCTGCGAAGGGTGCCCCCGCCAGGAGGACTCCGGCGGGGGCACCGCGTATCGCATACCAGTGCTTGTCCCGCCGCGCGGCAACGGGTGCGGGGCGCAGCCCCGGGATGCACCGGGACGGCGGATGCCCCGCACCTCACGGCGCGGGGCATCCGCCATACAAATCCGGCCGCGGGCGTCAGCCCGTGTTGCGCAGGCCGGCCGCCACACCGTTGACCGTCAGCAGCAGCGCCCTCGACAGCAGCGGGTCCGGCTCCTCGCCGCGCTTTGCCGCCGCGCGCTGGCGGGCGAGCAGTGAGACCTGGAGGTAGGAGATCGGGTCCAGGTACGCGTCCCGGATGCCGAACGTCTGTTGCAGCGCGGGGTGGGAGTCGAGCAGTTGCTCGCCGCCCGTGATCCGCAGCACCTCGCGTACCGTCAGCGCGTGCTCGGCCTCGATGGTGGCGAAGACGTGCTTGAGGTTCTCGGGCACGAGCGTGTCGACGTAGTGGCGGGCGATCCGCAGATCGGTCTTCGCCAGCGTCATTTCGACGTTGGCGATGAAGTTGCGGAAGAAGTGCCACTGCTCGTGCATCTCGTCCAGGACCGTGTCCAGGCCGGCCTCACGCAGCGCCTTCAGTCCTGACCCGACGCCGAACCAGCCGGGCACGATCTGCCGTGACTGCGTCCAGCCGAAGACCCACGGGATGGCGCGGAGGCCGTCGAGACCGGCGCCGGAGTCCGGCCGCCGGGAGGGGCGCGAGCCGAGATGGAGGTCGGCGAGCTGGTCCACCGGGGTGGCTGCGAAGAAGTACGCGGGCAGGTCCTGGTCCTCGACCAGACGCCGGTAGGCGGCGTGCGCCGCTTCCGACACGGTGTCCATCGCCGCGTCCCAGCCGGCCAGCGCCTCGTCGGACTGGCGCGGCGCCGTGTGCAGCGCGGAGGCCTGCAACGTGGCCGCGACTGTGAGTTCCAGGTTCTCCCTGGCGAGCGACGGGATGAGGTACTTGTCGGAGATGACCTCGCCCTGCTCGGTCACCTTGATCTCGCCCTCGAGTGTGCCCCACGGCTGCGCGAGGATCGCGTCGTGGGAGGGGCCGCCGCCGCGGCCGACGGTGCCGCCGCGGCCGTGAAAGAGCCGCAGCCGTACGCCGTACCGGTGCGCCACGTCTCGCAGCCGCCGCTGTGCCCGGTGGATCTCCCACTGCGAGGTGGTGATGCCGCCGAACTTGGACGAGTCGGAGTATCCGAGCATGACCTCCTGGACGTCGCCCCGGAGCGAGACGAGCCTGCGGTACGAGGGGTCGGCGAGCATCGCGTCGAGGATGACGTCCGCGGCCTTCAGCTCGTCGGTCGTCTCCAGCAGGGGCACGATGCCGATCTTTGCCCAGCCCGCGTGCAGATCGATCAGACCGGCCTCGCGTGCGAGCACCGCCGCCGCGAAGACGTCGTCCGCGCCCTGGCACATCGAGATGATGTACGACTCGATGACTTCGGGCCCGAAGCGTTCGAAGGCCTCCTTGACGGTGTGGAAGACGCCCAGGGTCTTCTGTCCCGCGGCGTCCAGCGGCGCGGGCGTCGGGGCGAGCGGCCGTCGTGAGCGCAGTTCCTTGGCGAGCAGCTTCTGCCGGTAGTCGCGCGGCATGTCGGCGTATCGCCAGGATTCCTCGCCGAGCCGGTCGAAGAGCTGGCCGAGCGCGTGGTGGTGCGCGTCGGCGTGCTCGCGTACGTCCATCGTGGCGAGCTGCAGTCCGAAGGCCGCGAGTGTGCGGATCGTACGGTCCAGGCCGCCGTCGGCGAAGAGTCCGCCGCGGTGTGCGCGGAGCGACGTCTGGATGAGGGTGAGGTCGTGCAGCAGTTCGGCGGTGCCGAGGTAGTCGCGGCCCGCCTCGTGCGGTGTGCCCTTGGCGAGGCGCTCGCGGGTGTTGACGAGCTTCTGCCGGATGCAGGTGGCCTTGAGGCGGTAGGGCTCTTCGGCGTTGAGCCGCTTGTAGCGGGGGCTGATCTCGGGCAGCCGCTCGAGGTCCGTCTGCAGTGATGTCAGCAGCTCTTCCGTCGCGCCCGCGTAGCGGATGGAGTTGGAGAGCAGTCCGCGCAGATGGTCGATGACCGCGATCGCGTCGGTGATGCCGTGCTCGTGCTGGAGGATCAGCACTTCCCAGGTCACCGCGGGGGTGACGTTGGGGTTGCCGTCGCGGTCACCGCCGATCCAGGTGCCGAAGGTCAACGGCCGGGTGCCTGCGGGCAGTTCGACGCCGACTCGTTCCAGCTCGGCGGACAGGTCCTCCAGCACGTCGCCGACGGCGCCGGCGTGCAGCTCGTCGAGGTAGTAGATGGCGTTGCGTGCCTCGTCGGCGGGCTCGGGCCGCACCACGCGCAGCTCGTCGGTCTGCCAGATGAGGTCGATGTTCTCGGCCAGCCGGAGATCGTGCCGGCGCCGGTCGGCGGCGATGACGGGGGTCTCGAGGAGCTCGGCGATGCGGCGGAGCTTGTTCAGTACGGAACGCCGTGCCGCTTCTGTGGGGTGCGCGGTGAACACGGGCCGGACGTTCAGGTTCCTGACGGTCTCGCGCAGATGCTCGGGGTCGGCGTCCTTGAGCATGTCCACCGTACGGGTCAGCAGTCCGCCTTCGGCGGCGCGCCGCTCGCGCATCTCGTGGCCGCGGTGCACCTGCTCGGTGACGTTGGCGAGGTGGAAGTAGGTGGAGAAGGCGCGCACCAGCTTGGCCGCGGTCTCGAGGTCGGTGTCGCCGAGCAGCTCGGCTGCGGCCTCACCGTCGCTGCGCGTCAGTGCGCGGACCCGCTCGACGAGCTCGAGGAGCTCGGGGCCCTCCTGCCGGACGAGGGTTTCACCCAGCAGATCGCCCAGTCGGCGGATGTCGGCGCGCAGCTCGGCGCTGGCGGTGGGGGTCTGGTCGGCACTGCTCACAGGTGCGGCTCCTTGCAGTGTTTCAGCACGTCTGGAGGGTTCTGGAGGCTGCGGACCGCGCTGTCCGACGACACCCAGGATAGGTGTCCATTTCCCTGACGTTATCCACAGGTCTCTTGCCGCGGGGCCGTGCACCTGCATACTTACGATGGCGTAGGTTACGCATCCGTAGCCTCGATCTTCAGTCCCATCTCTCACCCCACAGGGGACCCTCATGGCCACAAGCCCGCATCTGCTGGACGACGCCCCGAAGCCGTCGGCAGCCGACGATCTCCCCTTCGCCACGCTGGGCGGGGACAAAAAGCGGTCGCTGGAGCAGATCGCCCTGCTGATGTTCATCACGGTGCCCTTTGTCGCGCTGCTCGCCGCGGTGCCTCTGGCCTGGGGCTGGGGTGTGAGCTGGCTGGATCTCGGCCTGCTGGTGGCGATGTACTACATCGGCTGCCACGGCATCACGATCGGCTTCCACCGCTATTTCACCCATGGCTCCTTCAAGGCGAAGCGTCCTCTTCGGATCGCTCTCGCGATCATGGGTTCGCTGGCGGTCGAGGGCCCGCTGGTCCGCTGGGTGGCGGACCACCGCAAGCACCACAAGTTCTCCGACGCGGAGGGCGACCCGCACTCGCCGTGGCGCTTCGGCGAGACCGTGCCGGCGCTGATGAAGGGCCTGTGGTGGGCACATATCGGCTGGATGTTCGACGAGGAGCGCACGTCTCAGCACAAGTACGCACCGGATCTGATCAAGGATCCCGCGCTCCGTCGCATCTCCCGCCACTTCATCTACTGGACGATTCTGTCCCTCGCGATCCCGCCCCTGGTCGGCGGCCTGGTCACGATGTCCTGGTGGGGCGCGTTCACGGCCTTCTTCTGGGGTTCGCTGGTCCGTGTCTGCCTGCTCCACCACGTCACCTGGTCGATCAACTCCATCTGCCACGCGGTCGGCAAGCGCCCCTTCAAGTCCCGCGACCGCTCGGGCAATGTGTGGTGGCTGGCGGTGCTGTCCTGCGGCGAGTCCTGGCACAACCTCCACCACGCCGAGCCGACGAGCGCGCGGCACGGCGTGCTGCGCGGACAGATCGACTCCAGCGCCCGGCTGATCCGGTGGTTCGAGCAGCTGGGCTGGGCGTACGACGTGCGCTGGCCGGATGCGTCACGTATTGACGCCCGGCGCAAGATTGACGCCGCAGAGACGGCATGATTGACAACGTGGCGATCGACGGCAATACCAGCAGCACGGACAAGAGCCGGCCCTCCGGGAGCCGGCGAGCGCGCCGCGTCCGTATGACGGGGGCGGAACGCCGGGAGCAGCTGTTGGACATCGGCCGCACCCTCTTCGCCGAGAAGGGCTTCGAGGGCACCTCGGTCGAGGAGATCGCCGCGAAGGCAGGTGTCTCCAAGCCCGTGGTGTACGAGCACTTCGGTGGCAAGGAGGGTCTGTACGCCGTTGTGGTGGACCGCGAGATGCGCCAGCTGCTGGACATGGTGACGAGCGCGCTGACCGCGGGGCATCCGCGCGAGCTGCTGGAGCAGGCCGCCTTTGCGCTGCTGGACTACATCGAGACGTACACGGACGGTTTCCGCATCCTGGTGCGCGATTCTCCGGTCGCCCAGTCGACCGGTACGTTCGCGTCGCTGATCAGCGATATCGCGACCCAGGTCGAGGACATTCTGGGTCTGGAGTTCAAGGCCCGCGGTTTCGACCCGAAGCTGGCGCCTCTGTATGCGCAGGCGCTCGTCGGCATGGTCGCGCTGACGGGCCAGTGGTGGGTGGACGCCCGCCGTCCGAAGAAGGCGGAGGTCGCGGCGCATCTGGTGAATCTGGCCTGGCACGGTCTGGGCAGCCTGGAGGCGAAGCCGCGGTTGATAGGGCACCGCAAGTACTGAGCGGCGCCGCCTCCCGCCCCGGGGCCGCCTCCGGCCCCGGGGCGAGCACAGGCGCGCGGCGTCCAGCCGCGCCTTCCGGGAGCGGGTGTCAGCCGCGCCGTCCGGGAGCGGGTGTCAGCCGCGCCGTCCGGGAGCGCGCCACCTGACGGCGCGCCGTCCGGGGGCCGTCTCCCGGCACAGGGCGACCGCCGCGACGACCGCGACGCACAGCACCAGGGCCCAGACACGGCGCGACGGATCCCAGCCCGCCGACAGCGGCTGGGCGAACGGATCCAGGGCCTCCGGCAGCGGCAGCAGCACCGACACGATCACGCCCATCACCACCCCCGGCGCCGCCAGCGCACCGCCGCCGGTGCCCGCGCCGGTGCCGTTGCCCGTGCTGAGCCTGAACCCGAGCGCGGCGAGCGCGATCACCGTCGCCAGCAGTGCCGCCGCCTCCAGGGTGAGGCCGGGCTGCGGGAGCAGTGGCCGCTCGTCCGGGTTCACCGCCATGGCGCCCAGGAGCAGCACCGCCGTCCAGCCGGCCGCCGCCCCGAGCAGCGCGACGAAGATCCGCAGCCCGTGCACCACCCAGCGGGGAGTCGGCACCACTTCCGTCGTACGGGCGGCCGGGTCGTCCAGCAGGAATGCCGCACCCACCGCGATCAGCACGGCCGCGGAACGGATCAGCAGAACGACGTCGATGAGTCGCATGCCGCCGGAGACCAGGGCGGGGACCCCCACCAGCAGCACCGCGGCCGTCACGGCGATCAGCAGCGGCAGCGTGCGGGCGGAGCGCAGCGCGTACGGCAGGAGCAGCGGGAACAGCCTTCGGGTGCTCATGCGCAGGCCCGCTCGCCGGCCGGCACCTGCGCCGGCGCGCGTACTCCGAGGAGCTCAGCGGCACGGTCGGTGGTGGTCCCGGTCGCGGTCAGTTCGCGCCATGACGCCTTCACCCGCTCGCCGATCCGGTCGGACGGCCCGTCCAGCAGCTTCAGCGCGAACTCTCGTTCCCTGGCGTCGAAGTCGAGTCCGCTGGACGATTCGAGAACCAGCAGGCTCAGACCGCCGGTGGTGCGGCCGGTGAGGTCCTTGAGGGCGGCTTCGGAGTCGTCGGCGGCCTGGCCGGCGAGCCACAGGGTCAGTACGGCGCGGGCGCCGCAGACGGTGGTGCCGCCCTCTTCCCGCGGCAGCGTGCCCGTCACCACGCGGTAGGCGAATAGCGCCGAGAACTCGGCCACCGCGTCGCTCTCCGCGTCCTGTCCCGCATCGCCCGCGCTCCACCAGGTGCCGACGGGAACGGCGCCCGGCGTCCCTTCCCGGCGGTCGTCGGCGTCCCAGGCGGTATACGGCAGCGGCTTGTTGGCGTGTGCCTCGATGCCGTCCCGGAAGATCCGCTGGCGTACGGAGTAGCGGGCGTCGGCCACGGCGTCCGGGGTACGGGCGAGAACGCCGCGCACCACGCCGTCCCACTCGGTCACCCGCTCCTTGAACTCGGGGAACGCGCAGTAGGTGACGCTCTTCCTGGTCACGCACTGCTGGCCGGCGGCCGGGTGCTCGGTGACGTCGGCCCTGGCCCGTACGACGCTGTCGGGCAGCGGCCGCATCTGCAGCGCGCCCGCGACCACGGCCACGGCCGCTGCCACGGCGGCGCACGCCCACAGCGGACGTGTGCCGCGGCGGGGCGGTTCGGGCGCCGCGCCCGGCCGGCCGCGCAGCAGGGCGCACGCGGCGAGCAGCACGGTGAGGCCGGTCAGCCACAGCAGATGCAACCCGGTCGGCCTGCCGACCAGCGCCGACGGCAGCGGCTGCACAAACTCGTCCTCGATGGCGACGACAGCCAGCCAGCGCCAGCCCGCGGTGTTCTGGACGGCGGCGATGAAGGTGAACACCGCGAGCAGGGCCAGTGCGAGCGAGGCCGCGGCGGGAGCCGGGAACAGTCGCGCGAGCAGCACCCCGAGGACTCCGGCGAGGAGCACCACGGCGGGGCCGGTCGCCACCTCGAGCCACTGGACGGTGCCGACGGCTCCCGGTTTGGCGGCGAGGTAGCCGATCCTGGCGAGGCTGAGGCCCGCGCAGAGCAGGGCCGCGGGGAGCACCGCCAGCAGATGGGCGAGGGTGCGGCCGCGGGCGCCGACGACGAGCACCTCGTACACCGGCTCCACGCCGTTTCGGACGGCCCGCAGCACGCCGAAGTCGGCGGCGAGCAGGGTACCTGCGGCGAGCAGCAGGGTCGGCAGCTGGATGTAGCGGGAACTGTCCTGCAGGACCGGGTAGCGGTTCGCCGCGTCCCCGGTCGCCAGGGCGTAGCCCCACAGCGCGAGGTAGCCGGCCAGGGCGCCGAGCATCGCCGGGTGGCGCAGCAGGCGCAGCGCTTCCACGCGGGCCAGCGCGAGGACCGCGCCGCGCGTGCCGCTCTGCCCGGCCGGGGCCGCGGCCCGGTCCGCCCGGCCCCGGCGGGCGTCACCGACGACGGTCATGCCGCGTGCTCCTTCTGTGCGGTGGCGTCGAGGAGCAGCAAGTAGCCGTCCTCCAGGGTGGGTTCGAGGAGGGGCGCGCCGGCGGGGGCGGTGCCGATGTTCCGTACGGTTCCGACTCCGGTGCGCCATCCGGCGAGGGCCCGCGGGTCCCGTTCGGCGCTGCTCCATACGCGGCCGGCGGCGACGGCCGCGAGCGCGGGCGGCTCGCCGTCGAACTTCACGGTTCCGTGGTCCAGTACGACGACGCGGCGGCAGAGCGCGGCGACGTCCTCGGTCTGGTGGGTGGACAGCAGTACGGTGCGGCCGTCGCCGAGGTCGGCGATCAACTCCCGGAATCGCAACCGCTGTTCGGGGTCGAGGCCCACGGTCGGCTCGTCCAGGATGAGGAATTCGGGGTCGCCGACGAGTGCCGCGGCGAGCGCGACGCGCTGGCGCATACCGCCGGAGAGCTGCTTGATCTTCTTGCCGCGCCGGCCCGGCAGCCCGACCGCGTCGAGTACGCGCAGAACTTCGCGGTGCCTGGCGGCGCGGTCGGTCAGCTCCTTGAGGATGGCGACGTAGTCGACGAACTCGAAGGCGGTGAAGGCCGGGTGGAAGCCGGGGTCCTGCGGCAGATAGCCGAGGCGGCGCCGGATGCCGAGCCGCCCCTCGGGCGTCCGCGGGTCCATGCCGAGCACCGAGATGTCACCGCCGTCGGGCAGCGCCGCGGTGGCGAGTGTCCGCAACAGGGTCGTCTTGCCGGCGCCGTTCGGGCCCAGGAGCCCGGTCACGCCGGGTCCCAGGGTGAAGGACACACCGGCCAGTGCCTTGAAGCTCCGGTAATTCACTGCGAGTTCACGGACGGTGACCGCGGCTGGGCTCATCGGGATTTCCTTCCGGTTCACGCGCGTGCGTGCTGGGTGTCCCGGTCGTACCGGGTGCGGGTCAGGGTGATGGAGAGGGCGGCGGCAAAGAGCACTCCGGCCGCGGACAGCTGTCCGGTGGCGCTCAGCAGCGCGTCCTGTACGGGCCCGAAGGCCGCCAGCAGGCAGAGCGTCCAGGCCCCGCCGACGACGCCGGCCGCCACGGTGGGGTCGATGCGCGCCGACAGCGCCAGCGTGAGCGACGTCAGCGCGAGGGAGGGCAGCAGCCAGCCGAGCGTCTCCAGGGCGGGGCCGGGCAGCGCCACGGCCGCGGCGGCCGTGGGGACCAGGGCCGTGGTGACCACGGCGACCGTGCGCAGCATCAGCAGCCGCAGTCCGTACACGGGGGTGACGAGGGTGATCTC
This sequence comes from Streptomyces sp. NPDC048479, assembly GCF_040651435.1. Lineage (NCBI taxonomy): Bacteria > Bacillati > Actinomycetota > Actinomycetes > Kitasatosporales > Streptomycetaceae > Streptomyces > Streptomyces sp. NPDC048479. The sequence continues at coordinate 107,488 of NZ_JBEZKA010000009.1, read as the reverse complement.
GTACATCGGATCGCTGCGCGGGCCGAAGGAGAGGGCGACTCCGATCACCGGCAGCGCGGGCGCCACCACGAAGAACGGCAGCGAGGCGGAGGCCGCGTGCCCGAGCCGGGCGACGACCAGGGCGAGCAGCAGCGTGACCACGGCTGCGGTGAGCCAGGAGCGGCGCAGTGCGGGTGTCGCGGTGATCAGCCGTGCCGTGTGGCCGGGTACCCGCAGCCGGTGCAGCGCACGTTCGGCGGGCCCTGGCCGGGGCACGTCCTTGGCGATGGCCAGCCGAGCCCATCCCGCCTCGGTGCGCGAGGTGTCGGCGTACGCGGCGAGCCGTGCCCGGCAGTGCGCGCACTGCGCCAGGTGCCCTTCGGCGCCGGCGAGAGCGGGCGGGCCGAGCTCCCCGGCGGTGTAGTCGCGCAGCAGGGCGTCCGGGAGGTGTACGTGGCTGTGCGGTACGGGGCGTCCCGGGCTCCCCCGGCTGCCGGTGTCCCACGGGGAAGTCATCGCCTGCTCCTCTCCTGCGCCCCTCATGTCCTCTCCTGATCCGCTCATGCCAGCTCCTTCCGGAGCCGCTGGCGTGCCCTCATCGCACGGGTTTTGACGGTGCCTGCCGGAATCCGCAGCACTTTCGCGGCCTCGGCGGTGGTGAGGCCGTCGACCACGGTGGCCTGCAGCACCGCCTTGAGTTCCGCCGGCAACTTCTCCAGGGCGTGCGCGAGTTCGCCGTGCGGGATGCCGTGCAGCGCCTCGTCCTCGGCGGAGGGCTGTTCCTGGTGCCGGAACCGGCCGAGTGCCCGGGTCAGCCGCTGCCGTGCGCCGTGCCCTCGCTGGATGTCGACGAGCCGGCGGGATCCGATGCGCCACAGCCAGCCGGCCGCGTCCGCGCCGTGCTCCTCGCGGTAGCGCGCGGTGCCCCGCCACACGGCAAGGAAGGTCTCCTGTACGACGTCGTCGACGACGCCGGGATCAGGACACCGGTACTGGAGCCGGGCGACCAACCACGGCTCGTAGCGCCGGTAGAGCAGCTCGAAGGCACGGCTGTCGCCGTCCTCCACCGCGCGCAGCAGGTCCCCGTCACTGGGGTGCTGCCCCTCCACGTACGCCACATCCCCTCATCGGACGGGCAGGTCGGATCGGTTCACGGAAGTCGGAGAATCTTTTCCGGCCCCTGCCCCCCACCAGCATTCAGCCAACCGTGGCTCTGTACAGGCCATTTACCCGCCGTTCCACAGGCCACTTTTCGACCATTGGCCACTGAACTGCACATAGGCCATTCGGAACTCTTTCGTCCCCCCTCGCCACAGACGTACCTTCGCCATCGCTCGGGCCCGACCAACCCGAGGACGGGTCCGACCAACCCGAATAGAGAGGGGAATTCGCATGCCCAAGAACCTCAAGTCACTGGCGCGCCCTGCCGCCGTCCTCATGGCCACCGGAGCGATCGCCGGAGTGATGGGTGTCGCTCCGGCAGCCGCCGCGCCCGCCCAGGCCACCGCCGTCCCGTCGTGCATCACCATCAAGAACACGTCGAGCTGGGCCACCACGACGACGCGGGTGACCAACAACTGCCGTGGGACGTACCGCTACTACTTCAAGTGGGACCGGCACACCGACGGCCCCTGTGAGACCTACGGGCCGGGCCACTGGCACTCCGAGACCGTGGCCATCACCGCGCGTTTCGCGGGTCTCGGCGGCTGCTGATCCGGCTGCCTGTCCCATGACCGGTCCGGCTGCCTCCGGCGGCTGATCCAGTCGGTCTGAGCGGCTGACGTCGCACCGCACCAAGGCGAGGGGCCTTCCCTGAAGCCCTACTCCAGGGAAAACCCCTCGCCGACCGTGGTGCGCGTCGGTCCGCGCATGCCCGCTGCTACGCCGGCTCCAGGAACTCCAGCCGGTTGCCGACCGGGTCCTCCGCGTAGAAACGGCGGTGGCCCGGGAGGCCATCGTCCCAGACCACCTTCGCGCCGCGCTCCTCCAGCCGCGCCGCATACGCCTCGATGCCCGTGACCCGCAGTCCGGGATGGGCCTTCCTGGCGGCCCGGAAGTCCGCCTCGATGCCGAGATGGAGCTGGACGGTGCCCTGCTGGAACCAGCAGCCGCCACGGGCCGCAAGCACGGGAGGCTTGGGGATTTCCGTCATACCCAGGACATCGGAGTAGTACGCGCGCAGAGCGTCCTCCGAACCGGGCGGCGCGGCCAGTTGGACGTGGTCGACGGCGGTGAGCATCAGAACCCCTTTTGCCCGACGGCGAAGATCCGGCGGAACGGGAACACCGTGCCGTGCGGGCCCGGCGGATACGCCTTGCGGAGCAGATCGCGGTACTGGCCCAGGAATTCGGCCTCGGCCGTGACGTCGTCGCCGAGCGCGGTGAGGACCGGACGCAGCGCCGTGCCTTTGACCCAGTCCAGCACCGGATCCTCCCCGGCGAGGAGCTGGAGATACGTGGTCTCCCAGACGTCCGCCTCGCAGCCGAGATCCACCAGGCGGGCGAGGTAGTCGGCAGGGTCCAGGATGTGGACGAAGCGCCGCCCGTGGTCGCCGAGCCGGCCGCGCCACTGCGGGGCTTCGCAGAGCTCGCCGAGGAGGGCGTGGCTGGGGGAGGTGAAGTTGCCGGGGACTTGTAAGGCGAAGGTGCCGCCGGGAGCGAGTCCCTCGATCCAGACCGGGAAGGACTCGGGATGGTTCGGCACCCACTGCAGTGCCGCGTTGGAGACGATCAGGTCGTACGGTTCGTCGGGCGTCCAGTGCGCGGCATCGGCGGGCCGGAAGTCCAGCCAGCCGCCGCCGGGTGTGGCGCCTGCGTGCCCCTTCTCCGCGATCGCGAGCATCTCCGGAGAGAGGTCGAAGCCCGTGATGTGGGCGGTGGGCCAGCGGTCGGCGAGGAGTGCGGTGACATTGCCGGGTCCGCAGCCGATGTCCGCTATACGGGCGGGACGCTCACCATTGGGCAGCCGGGGTATTCGGGCGAGAAGGTCCACGAATGGGCGTGTGCGGTGCCCGGCGTAGCGCAGGTACTGCTCTGGATCCCAGATTGGTGCGGAATGCATGTTCGAGCCCCCTTGCAGGAACGGTGTGACGAAGCGGAATGAGGTTCCGGCCCGACCATGCCCAAGCCTGCGCCCGAATATATCTTGATGTCAAGAGACTTCACGTCGACAGACCCTCTACACTGATCGACATGGAGGACGAGGTCGATCGACTGGTCGCAGCATGGCGCCGTGAGCGCCCCGACCTCGACGTGGAACCGCTCGAGGTACTCAGCCGCGTCTCCAGGCTCGCCCGCCATCTCGACCGGGCCCGGCGGCTCGCCTTCTCCGAGCACAATCTGGAGCCGTGGGAGTTCGACGTACTCACCTCGCTGCGGCGCGCGGGAGCTCCGTATCAGCTCTCACCAGGACAGCTGCTGACCCAGACCCTGGTCACCTCCGGCACCATGACCAACCGCATCGACCGGCTCGCCAAGAAGGACCTGGTCGAGCGGCTGCCCGACCCCAGCGACCGGCGCGGTGTGCTGGTGCGCCTCACGCCCGAGGGGCGGGACCGCGCCGACCAGGCGCTGGCCGGGCTGCTCGCGCAGGAGCGCGCGATCCTCTCCGAGCTCTCCCGGGCGCAGCGGGCCGAACTGGCCGCGCTGCTACGCCAGTTGACCGCCCCGTTCGACAACGTTCCCGGCTAGGTCGACCGGACCGACCCCGGCGCGGCGCGCGAGAGCGACCGCGGCGAGCGTGGAGTGCACGCCCAGCTTCCCCAGAACGTTCTGCATATGCGTACGAACGGTGTGCGGAGACAGGAAGAGGCGCTCGGCCACTGCTTTGCGCCCCAGGCCCGCGACCATGCAGCGCAGCACCTCACGCTCGCGCGGCGTGAGCGACTCGACGAGCTGCTCACTCTCGGTGCGGTGCTTGCGCGCCGCGGTCAGCTCTCGCAGTACGCCGGTGAGCAGAGCGGGGGGCAAGTGGGTCTCGTCCCTCAGCACTCCCCGTATCACCGCGAGCAGCCGCTGCAGCGAACAGTCCTTGGCGACCCAGCCGGAGGCGCCGGCCTGGAGAGCGAGCGCGGCGCGGCGCGGGTCGTCCTTCTCGGCGAGCACGACCGTACGGACCGCGAGATGGCCGGAACGGACGCCGGCGACCAGGGAGATACCGTCGACGACACCCTCCTCGCCGTTGTCGGACACGGCACGGGCGACAGCTACGGCACGGCCGCCCGGCACCGCGAGGGCGCCGAGGTCGGCGTCGACCAGCATCACATCGAATCTGCGGCCGTCGGCGGCCGCCCGCTCCAGGCACCGCAGCGCGGCGGGGCCGCTGCCGGCCGCGGCAACATCTACATCGGGCTCGGCCGCAAGAGCGGCGGCGAGCGACTCGGCGAAGATGCGGTGGTCGTCCACCACCAGTACCCGGATACGAACCACAGACACCCCCAGTGTCGGAAGACGGACCGGCGCGGATACGCCGCCCGGGTATTTGGGGTAGTTCAGCGGTCGCTCGGCCGCCGCCGTGCTGTGACTGATACCCCGCCCCGGGCGTCGTACCCGACTGTCTCGCCCCCTGATCAACACCGGCCCCCACCGGTGCTGAGCATCAGCGTACGGCTGGGGGGGCGGAGCGGAAGGCTATTTGCAGAACTGATTGGCCAGGGTGTTTAGGGTGGGCCGCATGTTTCGTATTGCGACAGAAGTCGACAAAGATCGGCGGATGCTGCTCGGCGAGCGGCTGGAGCAGAGCAACTCGGGGCGGTCACCGGCGATACGGGGGTTGCGGGGTACACCGCACGACGACGAAGTGCCGCTGGAGGTCTGGGCGCTCGAACCGGGCACGGCCGAGCTGGCGGGCGGACTGGCAGCACTGACCTGGGGAGGCTGGCTCCATGTGGATCTGCTCTGGGTCGCGGACACCCACCGCGGCACGGGCCTCGGCACGCGGCTGCTGGACGAGGCGGAGCGGACGGCGAAGCGGGACCGGGGCTGCGTGTACGCACGCCTGGAGACCTGGGACTTCCAGGCGCCGGAGTTCTACCGCAGGCGTGGGTACGAGGTGGTGGGCAGGGTGGACGACTACCCGCCGGGGGCAACGGAGTTCATCCTCACGAAGCGGCTGGTGTAGCGGGCCGAGGGCTCACGACACGCGCGTCGCACCCCGGGAAGCCGTCGCCGGGAAGATCCTCGGCTCCGCGTGGCGGGCGGACGCGAACGCCTCCAGGACCGACTTCGTCACCGTCGGCGTCGTCGGCACATCCGTCAGGACGATCGCCGAGCCCCCGAAGCCGCCGCCCGTCATCCTCGCGCCCAGCGCGCCCGCCGCCAGCGATGTGTCGACCACCAGGTCCAGTTCCGGGCAGGAGACCCGGAAGTCGTCCCGCAGCGAGGCATGCCCCTCGGTCAGCACCGGGCCGATGGCGCGCACCTCGCCCGCCTCCAGAAGGCCGATCACCCGCTCGACCCGGTGGTTCTCGGTCACGATATGCCGCACCAGGCCGCGCACCTCCGGATCGTCCAGCCGGTCCAGCGCCTGGGCCAGGCCCTCGTACGGAACGTCCCGCAGAGCGGGAACGCCGAGCGCCGCCGCCCCCGCCTCGCAGCCCGCGCGGCGTTTGCCGTACTCGCCGTCGCTGTGGGCGTGCTTGACGCGGGTGTCGACGACCAGGAGTTCCAGGCCCAACGCCGCCAGATCGAAGGGGATCTGGCGCTGGGAGAGGTCCCGGGTGTCCAGATGCAGCGCGTGCCCGTCCGTGCAGCACGCCGAGGCCGTCTGGTCCATGATCCCGGTGGGCGCGCCGACGTAGACGTTCTCGGCACGCTGGCACAGCCGGGCCATCCGCCACCGCTCCAGGCCCAGTTCGTACAGGTCGTTCAGAGCGAGAGCCGTGACGACCTCGAGCGCCGCGGAGGAGGAGAGACCCGCGCCCGTGGGCACGGTGGACTCGTAGTACAGGTCCGCGCCACCGGCCGGGTGCCCCGCCTCGCGCAGCGCCCAGACGACGCCCGCAGGGTAGTCGGTCCAGCCGCCCGCCCCTCGCGCCGGCGCGAGGTCGCCGACGCGCAGCTCGACCGGGCCGCCCTCGACGTTCGCCGAGTGCAGCCGCAGTACGCCGTCGTCGCGGCGCGCCGCGGTGACGACCGTGGTGTGGGGCAGCGCGAAGGGCATCACGAAACCGTCGTTGTAGTCGGTGTGTTCACCGATCAGATTCACCCGGCCGGGCGCCGCCCACACACCGTCACTCATGACGCGTTCTCCCTCCCACGGGCAAAGACCCAGGCGTCCGACACGATGCCCGCCAGGTCGGCGCGGCTCGGCTGCCAGCCCAGGAGTCTGTGCGCGGTGGCCGCGGAGGCGACGAGCACCGCCGGGTCGCCGCCGCGGCGCGGGGCCACGACCTCCGGGACCGGATGGCCGGTGACCTTGCGTACGGTTTCGATGACCTCACGGACCGAGAAGCCGTTGCCGTTGCCGAGGTTGCAGATGAGGTGCTCGCCGGCGGTCGGCGCATCCAGCGCGAGCAGATGCGCCTCGGCGAGGTCGGCGACATGGATGTAGTCGCGGACGCAGGTTCCGTCCGGGGTCGGGTAGTCGTCGCCGAACACCGAAATCGACTCACGCTTGCCGAGGGCGACTTGAAGCACCAGCGGGATGAGATGCGACTCGGGGTCGTGGCGCTCGCCGCACGTGATGTTGCCCGACGGGCCGTACGCGCCCGCCACGTTGAAGTAGCGAAGGGAAACGGCCGCGAGGCCGTGCGCCACGGCCTCGCCCGTGATCATGTGGTCGACGGCGAGCTTGGACGCGCCGTACGGGCTGGTGGGGGCCGTCGGGTCGGTCTCGGTGATCGGCGTGGAGACCGGTTCGCCGTATGTCGCCGCGGTGGACGAGAAGACCAGCTTGCGCACGCCCGCGTACCGCATGGCGGCAAGCAGCGCCATGGTCCCGCCCACGTTGTTGGTCCAGTACTTCTCGGGGTTCACCACCGACTCGCCGACCTGCGAGAAGGCCGCGAAGTGCAGCACCGCGTCGTACGAGGAATCCAGCCACTTGGCCGCATCCTGGATCCGGCCCTCGATGAACTCGGCGCCCGCCGGGATCCCTTCCAGGAACCCGGTCGAAAGGTCGTCGAGCACGGTCACCCGGTGGCCGGCCTCCAGCAGATGCTGCGCCACCACGCTGCCGACGTATCCCGCGCCACCCGTGACCAGGTACTTCTTCTGCGGCATGCCACTCACTCGCTCGCTACCTCTCGCAGTCGCTCGGCCGCGGTTTCCGGCGGCACGTCATTGATGAACACGCTCATACCGGACTCGGAACCCGCGAGGAACTTCAGCTTGCCGGAAGTACGGCGGATGGTGAAAAGCTCGAGATGAAGCCCGAAGTCACTCCGGTTGACATCAGCGAAGGGCGCCTGGTGCCAGGCCGCGATGTACGGCGTCGGCGGCTCCCCCGTACCGAAGATCCGGTCGAAGCGCCTCAATAGTTCCAGATAGATCTGTGGGAACTCTGTGCGCGCCGCGTCGTCCAGCGCCCGAAGGTCCGGAACACGCCGCAGCGGGTACAGATGCACCTCGTACGGCCAGTGCGCCGCGTACGGCACGAACGCGACCCAGTGCTCGCCCTCCAGCACCACTCGTACGCCCTGCTCACGCTCGCGGGCGACCATGTCGTCGAAGAGATTGCGGCCGGTCTCGGCCCGATGTCCGGCGGCCGAGCGCAGCATCAGCGCGGTGCGCGGGGTGACGAAGGGGTACGCGTAGATCTGGCCGTGCGGATGCCCCAGCGTCACCCCGATCTCGGCGCCCCGGTTCTCGAAGCAGAAGACCTGCTCCACCTGCGGAAGTTCGGCGAGCTCGGCGGTGCGGTCGGTCCAGGCCTCCAGCACCAGCGCGGCCTGCTCCTCTCCGATGTCGGCGAACGAGGCGTCGTGGTCGGAGGTGAAGCAGACGACCTCGCAGCGGCCGGAGTCGCCGGCCAGGGACGGAAAGCGGTTCTCGAAGACGGCGACGTCGTAGTCGGCGGCCGGGATCTCGCTGAGGCGGCCGTCCCTGGACGGGCAGAGCGGGCATTCGTCGGCCGGCGGGTGGTAGGTGCGGCCCTGACGGTGCGAGGCGACGGCGACCGAGTCGCCGAGCAGCGGGTCGTGACGGATCTCGGAGGTGGTGGAGATCGGGTCGAGCGGCCGCAGGTCCACGGCGTCGCGTACGGCGTCGTCGCGGGAGTCGTAGTAGAGCAGCTCACGACCGTCGGCGAGCCGGGTCGACGTCTTCTTCACTCTGGAGCTCCCTCAGCCTCCCAGCAAACAGAACCGCACATAACAAATCACAAGCCAACAGCCATCGTCAATGGGCATGCCGCATGCGCTTACTTAGGACATTTCAACCAGATGAGCCATGTGAACCATGTGAGCCATGCGAACCAGGCGAACCAGGTGAGAACCGAGCCGGCCGTGCCGATCTTCGGTACGAGGACGTCGGTGACCAAGCCCGAGGTCACAGACCCCGAGAGACGCGTAACGCCTACTCCGCCACCGGTCCGGGCGACGAGGCGATCGTCGCCCGGTCCAGCAGTCCGGTCCGCGCCGCCAGCGCCGCGGCCTCCAGCCGGGAGCCCACTCCCAGCTTCATCAGCACCCGCTGCACATGCGTACGGGCCGTGCTCGGCGCTATCCCCATCCCGGCCGCGATCAGCCGGGTGTCCTCGCCGTCCGCGACCCTGACCAGCACCTCGACCTCGCGCGGAGTGAGCAGCTGCAGAAGTCGCTGCCCCTCGTCGTCCGGCTGCGCGGCCGGGTTGAGCAGCTCGGCGAACGCGCCCTGCAGCAGCTGCGGAGCCACCACGGCCTCGCCCGCCCGCGCCTTGACCATCGCCCGCTCGACGCCCTCGATCCGCTCGTCGTGACGCACATAACCGGAGGCGCCGGCCGCGAAGGCCGCGGCGATCCCTCGCGGGCTCGGCACCGGGCCGAGGACCACTACAGCCACCTGCGGGCGCTCCCGCTTGATCTTCACGATCGGGTCGAAGGCACCCGGTTCCGCGGGTGTCGCCGTGCCCAGCAGGCACACCTCGGGCGCCCTGGCCACCACCAGCTCGGCCGCGCCGGCCCCCGGAGCTGCAGCAGCGAGCACCCGGTGCCCACGCAGTTTCAAGGCCGAGGCGAGTGCCTCAGCGAGCAGTCGGTGATCATCGACCACCACGAGCCGCACGCCCATCGAGTAACCCCCATCCCCGCGAGCTGGCCCCCCGGCCCTCCTGCCCCGGCAAGCTACACGCTTGTTCGACGTTGCGCGCCCCTAACTCGGCAGAAGCCCCCCAGAATGCCGAATTCTTCGCCAAACAGGGCTACAACAGGGCTAGTCATGACTGTGGCCCGGCACATCGGAGAACCGATGTGCCGGGCCACTGACCGGAGTTGTGCCGCGCGCGGCATGCGCCCGGTCGGAAATCAGTCGGCCGTGCTGAAGGCGACAGCCAGGTACTTCTTCCCGAACGACGCGCCGGATGAGGTCGGCTTGCTCATCAGGACCGCGCCGATGTACAGCCGGCCGTTCGCGTAGCGGTACTCGGCGTAGTCCGAGGAGAAGCTGGCCTCCGCCTCACGGACCGGCTTGTCGGCCGGATTGTCCATCAGCACCGTCTGCTTGAAGGTGCCGCCGTCGATGCTGATGACCTGGCCGCCCTTGTCGTAGGGGGGCCACCTGTAGGCGATGATGTTGCCGCCGTCCATCCGGATCGGGAACATCGTGTACCGGTCGCCCGCGTCGGCCCGGTCGCTGGTGGGCTTTCCGGTGGCGAGGTCGAAGGAGAGGATCTCGTTGGTGTCGCCGTACTCCCCCGTGCCCTCGTGGTCCGCGGTCGGCAGGTAGAGCTTGCCGTTTCCGACGACGACCTTCTGGCACTCCTCGACCTCGGTGGTATTGCACCGCGCCGCGTACTTGTCACCGGCGGCCGGGATCTTGGCGCGCAGCGCGCCCTTCTCGTCGAGCGAGAAGAAGTCCGAGATGCCGCCCGAGCCCGTGTCGCCGACGTTGGCGGCGACGACCAGCGGCTTGGTGGAGACGATGCTCGCGTAGCCGACGCCGGGCGGCAGCTTGTACGAGAACAGCGGGGTGCCGTTGGCCGGGTTCAGGCCCTGGATGCTGACCTGCGCGTTGTCGTACGAACCGCACTTGCGGACCGCGACGAGCGCCTCCCCGCCGCCGTACCCCATGTCGTAGCACTGCTCGCCGTTGACCGTGGGCTTCCAGCGGACCGCGCCGCTGTTGAGGTCGAACGCCCCACCGCCGTCGGAGCCGCCCGCGGCGACCGTGGTGCCGCTCTGGGTGATCTCTCCGAACTGGGCCTTGGAGTCACCGGACTTGGCGCTGGTGACGGACTTGCTCCACAGCAGCTTGCCGGTGTTGAGATCGACGACGCCGACCTCGGTGCACGGCTGGAAGTTCTTCGGCGGAGTCCGCTTGGCGGCCTCGAAGACGATCGCGGCCTTGAAGTCCTTGGAGACATGGCGCGAGGCCGCGCAGACCTGACCCGGGAGCGGGACGGTCCACAGCTGGGTGCCCTTGGCCACGTCGTAGCCGACGATCGAATTGATCCCGGGCTTGACGTAGGCCTTGTCGGTGACCCAGGAGCCCTTGACGCTCGTGAGGTCGGTGCGCGCGGGCTCCGGCAGCTGGAAGGCCACCTTGGAGTGGATGTTCGCGGGCGCCTGCTCCTTGCCGGGGCCGTCGGCGGCCTTGCCACCGCCGGTGGAACCGCCGGTGGAGCCCTCGGAACCGCCGCCCGAGCTGTTCTTGCTCTCGTCCTTCTTGCCGCCGCCGTCGTCATCCTTGGAGGCGAACCAGATGCCGCCGACGACGATCAGCACCACGGCGAGCGACGCCGCGATGATGATCTGCGTCTGCGTGCTCAGCTTCTTGCCGCCGCCACCGCCACTGCCGCCGGGCTGGGGCTGGGCGTACTGCGGCTGCGCGTACTGCGGCTGCAGGGGCGTGGTCGGGTAGCCGTAGCCCGGCTGGGCCGGCGGCTGTCCGGCCGGAGGCGTCTGCGGGTAGCCGTAGCCGGGTGCCTGGCCCGGCGCCTGCGGATAGCCGTAACCGGGCTGGCCCTGCGGCGGCTGGGCGGGCGGCTGCGTCTGCGGATAGCCGTACGAAGGGCCCTGCGCGGGTGGCGGCGTCGGGGCTCCGAAGCCGCCGGGCGGCGGATCCTGCGGAGCGCCGAACCCGCCCTGCGGCGGCGGCCCCGGCGGCTGGTTCGGCGGGGGTGGTGGCTGCGTCATGGCGTACTTACCTCTGGAGAAAGGGAGTTGGGTCTGAAGGACTCAGGACGCGGTCACTTGCCGAAGGCCATCAAGGTCTTCGTCTCCTTCTCCTCCGCGTCGTTGCTGGCGCTGACGCGGCCACTGGCGATGAAGAACCGGCCGTCCGCGTACACCATCTTGGCGGAGTAGAAGGAGTTCTCGATCTCAGCGGTCGAGGCCGGGTGCTGCAGCAGCACCTTCGGCGCGCCACCCGTCGGCGCGATCGTGGCGACCGCACCGCCCTTGTCGTACGACGCTTCCTTGTAGACGAGTACGCTCCCGTCCTGCATGCCCAGCGGCGTCATCGAGGTGTCGCCGCCCGCGGGCGAACGCCACTTGGGCTTGCCGGTGTCGAGGTTGAACGCGACGACCTCGTTGGCCCCGCCGGCCCGGGCCGGCTCGGTCGACATGTAGAACGTGCTCGCGTCGGCGGCGACGCCGGTGCAGCCCTCGAGGTTCTGGCCGAAGACCACGAACGAACCGCCGCAGCGCGGCTGGAACTTGTCCTTGCCGCCGTCGATCTGCGAGCGCACCGTGCCGTTGTCCTTCAGCGCGACGATGGACCACTTCTTCGGCTCACGCTGCGTCAGGGAGATGACCAGCGGGCTGGCCGAGTAGACCTTGTCGATCTCCCAGCCGACCGGAGCGTTGAATGTCCACTTGGGCTTGCCGGTGGCCGGGTCGACCTCCGACAGCTGCTGCTTGGGCTTGTTGTAGTCCGACGTCGGGCAGCTCGCCGCGGCGATCAGCTTGGGGCCGCCCGCGAAGGCGAACGGCTTGCAGCCCTCGCTCGGGCCCTTGAAGAGCTGCTTGCCGTCGGCCATCGAGAAGCCGTAGGAGTTGCCGCTACCCCCCGCCGCGAGGGTGTTGCCGCTGATCGACAGAGTGAAGTCGGAGAGCGAGCTGAAGGCGCCACTGGCCTTGGGAATCGGCTTCTTCCAGCCCGCCTTGCCGGTCTTGAGGTCGATCATCTGCAGATTGAGGCACTTGGACTTCTCCGTGAGACCGTCCTTGACCCCCACAACGATCTTGCCGTCGGCAGAGGTCTGCGCGGGCGCGGAGCAGATCTCGGCGCCGAGCGGCAGACTCCACTTCTTCGTGCCGTCGGTCGCCGAGTAGCCGACGACCTCCTTGTACATGCCCTTGACGACGGTGTCGCCGACGACCCACGGGCCGAACACATCGGCGCCGTTGCGCGGCAGGTCGACATCGTTCTTCGTCAGGAACAGGACCTTCGCCTCGCCCGGCTTGCGCCCGGCGTTGAGGTCGTCGTTGGCCTCACGGCCGTCGCCGCTGCCGTCGCCCTGGTCGACGGACGCCGAGCCCGTCGGCTTGGGGTCGTCGCTCTTGCTGACGTTCTGCTTGTTGTCCTTCTCGTCGTCACCGCCGCTGACGGCGAGGTAGGTGCCGCCGCCGATCACCAGCAGCGCGGCGACGGCCGCGCCGACGACGGCGCCGGGCTTGCCCTTGAAGAAGCCGCCGATGCCACCGCCGCCACCGGGCGGGGTGGGCGCGCCGGGGTACTGCGGCTGGGTCGGGTAGCCGCCGTAGGGACCCGGCTGTTGGTTGTACGGGCCGGGCTGCTGGTTGTACGGACCCGGCTGGCCGGGGGCCTGCTGCGGGTAGCCGTAACCCGGCTGGGCGGGCGGCTGTTGTGGGTAGCCGTAGCCGGGCGCCCCGGGAGGCGTCGCGGGCGGCGGCCCCTGCGGGGCGGGCGGCATCTGCGGCGGCTGCGCGGGCGGCTGAGGAGCGCCGAAGCCCCCCTGTGGCGGCTGGTTCGGCGGCTGCGGCGGCTGGTTCGGCGGCTGTGTCATGAGTGTCTACCTCTGGAAAATGGGGAGATGGGAGAAGGAGTTGGGATGTCCGAACGACTCAGAACGCGGTCACTTGCCGAAGGCCATCAGTGTTGTCGTCTCCCTCTCCCTGGCATCGTCGAGCCCGGCGATCCCGGTAGCGGTGAGGAAGAACCGGCCGTCCGCATACACCGTCCGCGGTTTGCTGAAGCCGGCCTCGATCTCGGCGGTCGACAGCGGGTGCTTCAGCACGGCTCTCGGTGCACCACCCGCGGGCGCGATGGTCGCGACCGCACCACCCAGGCTGAAGGTCGGGGCGATGTAGACCACGACGCTGCCGTTCTCCACGGTGACCGGCATCATCGTGCGGTCGAGTCCCGCCGTTGAACGCCACTTGGGCTTGCCGGTGTCCAGGCTGAAGGCCACGACCTCGTTGGTCTCGGCCGGCTCCGTGGCCAGATAGAGGGTGGACGCGTCCGCGGCGACGCCGGTGCACCACCCCTGGATGTCCCCGCGGAAGGCGATGGTCGAACTGGTGCAGCGCGGCTCGAACTTGTCCTTGCCGACCTGGAGCTGCGACCGCAGCTTTCCGCTGTCCGTAAGGGAGATGACCCGCCGTTTGACGTTGTCGAGGGACTCGTTGATCTGCAGCCTGATGGAGACGACGACCGGGCTGACCGAGTAGACCTTCTCGACCTCCCAGTCGGAGGGGAGCGCGTACGTCCACTTGGCCTTGCCGGTGGCCGGGTCGACCTCCTGGATCTCCTGCTTGAAGTTCTCCGCGTCGCTGGTGGGGCAGCTCGCGGCGGCGATCAGCCTGGTGCCGCCCGCGAAACCGTAGGGCAGGCAGCGGGAGGACGGCTTGCCGAAGAGCTGCTTGCCGTCGCTCAGGCTGAAGCCGTAGGAGCTGTCGTCGCCTGCGATGGTGACCGTGTTCCCGCTGATGGCGAGGATGAAGTCGGAAAAGCCGGTGAGCTGCTTGGGCTTGGGTATGGGCTTCTTCCAGCCCGCCTTGCCGGTTTTCGCATCGATCATCAGGAGATCGCTGCAGTCGGACTTCTTCGTAGTGCCGTTCTTGACGCCGATGACGATCTTTCCCTCGGCCGAAGCCTGGGGGGCGGCCAGGCACGCGGGAGTGCCGAGCTTCAGGCTCCACTTTTTCTTGCCGTCGGTCACCGACTGGGCGGTGACCTCCCGGTACGTGACCTTGACGACGGTGTCGCCGACGATCCACGGGCCGAAGATCTCGGTGCCGTTGCCCGGCACGTCGATGTCGTTCGTCAACATGATCAGAACCTTCGCCTCGCCCGGCCTGCGCCGGGCGTTGGGGTCCTGGCCGCCGGGGGTGCCGTCGGCGGTGCCCTCGTCGACGGACGCCGAGCCGGAGGGCTTGGGATGGTCGCTGCTCTTGCTGACGCCGGCCTTGCCGTCCTTGCCGTCACCGCTGAGCGCGAACCAGGTACCGCCGCCGAGCACCAGCAGGCCTGCGACCGCCGCGCCGATGATGACTCCGGGCCTGCCCTTGAAGAAGCCGGAGCCACCGCCGGGCGGGGTGGGTCCGCCCGCGTACTGCGGCTGGGTCGAGTAGCCGCTGTACGGCCCCGGCTGCTGACCGTACGGACCGGGCGGCTGGTTGTACGGGCCGGGCGGCTGGTTGTACGGACCCGGCTGACCGGGCGCCTGCTGCGGGTAGCCGTAGCCAGGCTGCGCGGGCGGTATCTGCGGAGGCTGGGGCGGTGGTTGAGGAAACCCGTGCTGCGAGCCCTGGGAAACGCCAAAGCCACCCTGCGGCTGTTGCTGGCCGGGCGGCTGAGTCATCGGTACGTCCCCCTTGGTGCGGCCCACTGCCCGAGCCGGTCTCCCCCGCTGTTCCGGCGAGCATTTGCTCCGAGAAGGAGCGATTCGGACATGGATTGCGCTGTTTCAGGTCAGTCGAGCGGAGCTTCTTTCTATCACTCGGCCATGCTCGAACAAGGGGCCGGTCCACCCCTGTTCCCAAGGGAGGACCGGCCCGTGATGCGGTTGTTACGCGCTCTGCACCGCTCCTTTACGCGTGCTCGGCGAGTTCGAGCCAGCGCATCTCCAACTCGTCGCGCTCGCCGATCAGTTCACGCAGCTCCGCGTCCAGTTTCGCCACCTTCCCGAAGTCCGTGGCGTTATCGGCGATTTGGGCGTGCAGATTGGTCTCCCGGTCAGAGATCTTGTTCAGCTGCCGCTCGATCTTCTGCAGTTCCTTCTTCGCCGCGCGGGCGTCGCCCGCGGACTTGGCCGCCGGCTTCTCCACCGCGGCGGAGGCGGGTGCCGACGTCGGCACGGCGGCCTCGATCATCCGCTGCCTGCGCTCCAGATACTCGTCGATACCGCGCGGCAGCATCCGCAGCGTGGTGTCGCCGAGCAGCGCGAACGTCCTGTCCGTCGTCCGCTCGAGGAAGAAGCGGTCGTGCGAGATGACGACCATCGAGCCCGGCCAGCCGTCGAGCAGGTCCTCGAGCTGGGTCAGCGTCTCGATGTCGAGGTCGTTGGTGGGCTCGTCGAGGAAGAGGACGTTCGGCTCGTCCATCAGCAGCCGCAGAATCTGCAGCCTGCGCCGCTCACCGCCGGAGAGGTCACCCACAGGCGTCCACTGCTTGTCCTTGGTGAAGCCGAACTGCTCGCACAGCTGACCCGCGGTCATCTCACGGCCCTTGCCGAGGTCGACCCGGTCGCGTACCTGCTGCACGGCCTCGAGTACCCGCAGGGCCGGGTCGAGTTCGCCGACCTCCTGGGAGAGGTAGGCCAGCTTCACGGTCTTGCCGACGACGACGCGGCCGCCGGCGGGCTGCTTGTCGCCGTCGCTGCGGGCCGCCTCCGCCATGGCGCGCAGCAGCGAGGTCTTGCCGGCGCCGTTCACGCCGACGAGGCCGATACGGTCGCCGGGGCCGAGCTGCCAGGTGAGGTGCTTCAGCAGGACCTTCGGGCCTGCCTGGACGGTCACGTCCTCCAGGTCGAAGACGGTCTTGCCGAGGCGGGCGTTGGCGAACTTCATCAGCTCGGAGGTGTCGCGCGGCGGCGGCACATCGGCGATCAGCTCGTTCGCGGCCTCGATGCGGTAGCGCGGCTTGGAGGTACGGGCGGGAGCGCCGCGCCGCAGCCAGGCGAGCTCCTTGCGCATCAGGTTCTGCCGCTTGGACTCCTCGGTCGCCGCGATGCGCTCGCGCTCGGCGCGCGAGAAGACGTAGTCGCTGTAGCCACCCTCGTACTCGTGCACCGCTCCGCGCTGGACGTCCCACATCCGCGTGCAGACCTGGTCGAGGAACCAGCGGTCGTGGGTGACGCAGACGAGCGCCGAGCGGCGCGCCCGCAGATGCTTCGCCAGCCAGGCGATGCCCTCCACGTCGAGGTGGTTGGTGGGCTCGTCGAGGACGATCAGGTCCTGCTCGGCGATGAGCAGCTTGGCGAGCGCGATCCGGCGGCGCTCACCGCCGGAGAGCGGCCCGATGACCGTGTCCAGACCCTGTTCGAAGCCCGGCAGGTGCAGGTCACCGAAGAGCCCGGTGAGTACGTCACGGATCTTGGCGTTGCCCGCCCACTCGTGGTCGGCCATGTCACCGATGACCTCGTGCCGGACGGTGGCCTCGGGGTCGAGCGAGTCGTGCTGGGTGAGCACCCCGAGCCGCAGCCCGCCGCTCTGGGTGACCCGTCCGGTGTCGGGCTCCTCCAGCTTGGCGAGCATCCGGATGAGGGTGGTCTTGCCGTCGCCGTTGCGGCCGACGACGCCGATGCGGTCCCCCTCGGACACGCCGAGGGAGACCCTGTCGAGCAGGGCACGTGTTCCGTACACCTTGCTGACTGCCTCGACATTGACGAGGTTGACGGCCATTTCACTCCTGGGACGGGGGATGGATCGACGTCCAGGGTAGTCGCCCGGCCGGACCTGTTTCCGGCAGCCGAGGATCACCGGGTTCCAACGGCCCGTGGACGACCTGTGGCCCGTTTTCGGCCAACGTTCAGCGCCTTCCTGTCGCGAGCAACCAGGACAGCCCTGCCCAACTCTCACAGGCCGCACAGGTCGTACCGGGCCACACCTGAGGGAGCGGGCACATCGGGGGCGTGTCCGGCCGGTTCGGCCGTGGGCTCTGACCAGTCCGATGCCATCGTGGCACTCGCAGACGAGGAACCGATGACCAGACATCCCATATCCTCTGGTACCCGCCTACGCCGTACAGCGGCCGTCGCCGTGGCACTCGCCGCGGTCGCTGCCGCGACCGGGGCCGCTCCGGTCGCCGGAGCGGCGCCGACGACCACCGCACCCAAGCTCAAGCTGATCGCCGCCTCCAGCTCCGTGACACTCGACCGCTATGAGGGCGAACCCGGGGTCAATCTTGACCTCGGGACGTACATCACCGTCGACGGGGGGCCGCTGGAGTTCAAGGTCACGCGCCCGTCCTACAAGAAGCCCGTGACCGCCGCGCAGATCATCCACGAGGGAAAGAAGACGCGGACCAAGCCCCTTCCGGCGGGTCTGGTCAAGGACTTCTCCGGCCTGCCGGGCTTCCTCAAGGTGACGATCAGCAAGGCGTCCGGCGCGAAGGTGCTGGACACCACCCAGGCGTTCTGCCCGAACAGCGCCGCCGGCCGGATCCGGCCGGACGCCCCGGCCACCTCGACGTACCCCGAGGAATGCCCCAGGAACCCCTTCACGCTCGGCTCCGTATGGGGCGTCGAGAAGGGCTGGGCGGCCAACACCAGCCGGGGCCGCGAATCCGCCCCGGCCGATCTGCCTCCCGGCGAGTACACCGCCAAGGTCTCCGTGGCGAAGACCTACCGCGACCTGTTCGGCATGGCGAACGAACAGAAGACGATCAAGGTGAAGGTACGGAAAGTCACCGAGGGCGGGGGCGGGCCGGCGGCCTCGCGCTCGGCGCACCCGGCGATGGCCGGGCACTCCGCGCACGGCTCGGGGCACGACGCCGGGCACGGCGCCGCGGCGTCGGGCCACGCGAGCCACTACGGCGTCGACGGACGCGGTGCGGACGCCCCCGCCCCGCCCGCGCTGTCACACGCTCTGCAGGACCGCGGCACGGCGACGCACCTGGGAGACGGGCCCGGGCACACCGACGGCTCCCGGAACGCACCCGCGCTGCAGCCCAACGCCCACCGCCCGACCGGCCGGGCGAGCGTGCCCAACGTGCCCAAGCCCGACCTGCGTTCGCTCCCGGCATGGGATATCGCCATCTCCGACGGCGAGGACGGGGACGTCCCCGGCAAGGACTATCTCGCCTTCAGCGCCAACGTCTGGAACGCGGGCCCCGCGCCACTGGTCGTCGACGGCTTCCGCAGCCCCGGCAAGAACCTGATGGACGCCTACCAGTACTTCTACGACGCCAACGGCAAGCAGATCGGGTACACGCCCACGGGCGCCATGGAGTGGGACCCGCGAGTGGGCCACGAACACTGGCACTTCAAGGACTTCGCCAGCTACCGCCTGCTGAGCGCCAACCAGGCCGAGATCGTGCGCAGCGGCAAGGAGGCCTTCTGCCTGGCCAACACCGACGCCATCGACTACACGGTGAAGAACGCCAACTGGCACCCGAACAACACGGATCTGTCGACCGCGTGCGGCGAGCAGAACTCGGTGTCCGTGCGCGAGGTCCTCGACGTCGGTTCCGGCGACACGTACACCCAGTACCGTCCCGGCCAGTCCTTCGACGTCACCGACCTGCCGAACGGCACCTACTACATCCAGGTGATCGCCAACCCCGAACACCGCCTCCAGGAGACGAACCTGAAGAACAACGTCGCACTCCGCAAGGTCGTACTGGGCGGTAAGCCCGGTGCCCGCACGGTGAAGGTGCCTCCGCACGATCTGATCAGCGCTCCCTGATCCGGGGCCCGGTCGCTGCCCTGCCCACAGCCGGGCCGCGACCGGGCACACCCTTGAGCGCGGCTCCCAGGAAGCGGCTCCGGGGAAAGGGGCGTAGGAAGAGGCGGCTCCTAGGAAGCGGTCCGGCGGCCTCTGCCCGCCGTCTCGACCAGCAGCCAGCCGATGAGCGCCATGGCGACGGCGACGGGCGCGGTGACCCGTACGGCGACCAGCATCGCGGACCTGCCCTCCAGCATGCCGCCGAAGCCGACCATCGACAGACCCAGCACACCGAACAGGCAGAGCGTGATCCCGAGGGCGGCGGCGGGCCCCGATCCGCCCTTCCCGGCGGCTCCGGGGGCCGCGGTCACCGGCCGTTCGAAGGTGCGGAAGGCAGCGACGAGCAGCGCGGTCACCACGGCGGCCACCGCGATACGGACCGGGACCTGCGCCCACCAGGCGCCGGAGGCGGGGGCGGGCAGCGGTATGCCGAGGGCGAACATCGCGCCGTACACACCGAGCATCGCGCTGAGATGCCACAGGAACGCGGTCATCGCGATGCCGTTGGCGGCGACGACGGCCCGCCAGACCCTGGCCCGCTGCACAAAGCGTGTACCGGGCGTACGGAGCAGTTCCACCGCGCCGACCAGCCACAGACCGTGGAAGAGGAGCGCGAGGGTGGGCGGGGACATGTTGGAGACCTTCTCGCCGGGCATCCCGACCATGCTCAGGGGGTACGGGCCGAACGCGACCAGCCCCGCGGCACCGACGAGTCCGGCGGCGGCGAGCGCGGAGGGCATCCGGATCCGGCCATCGGCGCGGAGGAAGCCGAGCTGGTGGACGGCGAGCCAGACGAAGGCGAAGTTCAGGAACTCGACGAAGGGCACCCCGCCGAGGAAGCGCAGCACGTCCACGAGCGCGGCACCGGCGACGAGCGCGCCGAAGGCGCCCCAGCCGTACCGCTCGTGCAGCTTCAGCAGCGGCGGTGTGAAGGCGACCATCGCCAGGTAGATACCGATGAACCAGAGCGGCTGGGCGACGAGCCGCAGCGCTACGCCGGTCAACCCGGTCGAGTCACCGCCGCTGCCGCTGCCGAGAAGCTGAACGATCAGCGCGGCCGCGCCCCATACCAGGATGAAGACCATGGTGGGCCGCAGCAGCCGCTGCAGCCGGGCTCGCAGGAAGGCGGCGTAGACGGAGCCGTCGGTCTTCCGGGCGAGGGAGCGGTACGAGAGGGCGTGCGAGAAGCCGCCAACGAAGAAGAACACCGGCATGATCTGCAGGCCCCAGGTGAGCAGCTGCAGCTCGGGCACGACGGCGAGGAGATTCCCGACGCCGTCCCCGGTGACGACGGCCATCAGCCAGTGCCCGAGCACGACGGTCCCCAGCGAGGCGACCCGCAACAGGTCGATGTACCGGTCCCGGGTCCCGGGCGTGGCAGCGGCGAGCTCACGAACGCTTGATCCCATACGAGTACGGTGCCGCGGGGGCGCGGGGGCTGGTGAGAGCGCTCGTACTCAACCGGGATCTGAGTACCTCCACCCACCCGCCCTCGCACACGCGGGTGGGGGGCAGGGGGTTTGCGGGGCAGGGGGTCCGGGCGTGGCCCTCAGGCCCCGACCACCGTCGCACCCCTCGCCGGGGACGGCGCCACCCGTGCCGTACGGCACGTGCCCGAGGACAGGAGCGCCTGCGCCACCCCCCGCGCCGCGTCCTCGTGCTTCGTCAGGAACGCCGTCGTCGGGCCCGAGCCCGAGACCAGGGACGCCAGTGCGCCCGCCGCCGTGCCCGCCGCGAGGGTGGCGGACAGCGAAGGGCGCAGCGAGAGCGCCGCGGGCTGCAGGTCGTTGGCGAGCGCGCCCGCCAGCGCCGTCGCGTCGCCCGTGCGCAGGGCTTCGAGTAGCGCGGGGGACGCGATCGGCTCGGGGACGGCGATGCCTTCGTTGAGGCGGTCGAACTCGCCGTACACCGCCGGCGTCGACAGGCCGCCGTCCGCCACCGCGAACACCCAGTGGAAGTCCCCGCCGACCTCCAGCTCGGTCAGCTGCTCGCCGCGGCCGGTGCCCAGCGCCGCGCCGCCCACCAGGCTGAACGGCACATCGCTGCCCAACTCGGCGCAGATCGAGAGGAGTTCGGAGCGCGACGAGCCAAGACCCCACAGCGCGTCGCACGCGAGCAGCGCACCCGCGCCGTCCGCGCTGCCACCCGCCATGCCGCCCGCGACGGGGATGTCCTTGGCAATGTGTATGTGGACGTCCGGGGACAGTCCATGACGGGCCGCGAGCAGTTCGGCCGCGCGCGCCGCCAAGTTCGTACGGTCCAGGGGGACTTGATGCGCGTCCGGGCCCGAGCACGTGATCGTCAGCGACTCGGCCGGGGTCACCGTGACCTCGTCGTACAGGCCGACCGCCAGGAAGACATTCGCGAGGTCGTGGAAACCGTCGGGCCGCGCTCCGCCCACCGCCAGCTGGACGTTCACCTTCGCCGGGACCCGTACCGTGACACTCACGCCTTGGCCTCCGCGATCCGTGCGAACTCCTCGACCGTCAGCGCTTCCCCGCGCGCCTGCGGTGAGATCCCGGCCCCGACCAGCGCCGCCTCCGCCGCGGCCGGCGATCCGGCCCAGCCCGCCAGCGCCGCCCGCAGCGTCTTGCGGCGCTGCGCGAACGCCGCGTCGACCACGGCGAAGACCTCCGCCTTCGAGGCCGTTGTCTTCAGCGGTTCGGTGCGGCGGACCAGGGACACGAGGCCCGAGTCCACATTCGGGGCCGGCCAGAAGACGTTCCGGCCGATCGAGCCCGCCCGCTTCACCTCCGCGTACCAGTTCGCCTTCACCGAAGGCACCCCGTACACCTTGTTGCCCGGCTTGGCCGCGAGCCGGTCCGCGACCTCCGCCTGGACCATCACCAGCGTCCGCTCGATCGTCGGGAAGCGGTCCAGCATGGTGAGGAGGACCGGCACGGCGACGTTGTACGGGAGGTTGGCGACCAGCGCGGTCGGCGGCGGTCCCGGCAGCTCCTCGACGAGCATCGCGTCGGAGTGGACCAGCGAGAAGCGGTCGGCGCGCGACGGCATCCGGGCCGCGATCGTCGACGGCAGCGCGCCCGCCAGCACATCGTCGATCTCGACGGCGACGACCCGGTCCGCTGCCTCCAACAGCGCCAGGGTCAGCGACCCGAGCCCGGGGCCGACCTCGACGACGACGTCCTCTTCCCGCACCTCGGCGGTCCGTACGATCCGGCGGACCGTATTGGCGTCGATGACGAAGTTCTGGCCGCGCTGCTTGGTGGGGCGTACGCCCAGCGCTGCGGCCAGTTCACGGATGTCGGCGGGGCCGAGGAGTGCGTCGGGCTCAGTGGTGCTCACCGATACAGCCTACGGCCGCAGTGCGGCCACGGACTCGCCCCCCGTTGCACGAAGAGCATCTTCGCCCGGTACGTCTGCTCCGCCGCGGACGCGTCCTGCGGCCGCCCGCCGCCGCCCAGCGCATGCCACGTCTGGGTGTCGAACTGGTACAGCCCGCCGTAGGCGCCCGACGGATCGACCGCCCCCGGCCGCCCGCCGGACTCGCATTGCGCGAGAGCGCCCCAGTTCATCCCGTCCGCGCTCGGCACGGAGTCCGGCAGCCGCCTGGTGCCCACCTTCACCAGCTGGGCGACCGGCTCCCGCACCACCTCCTCGGCGATCTTCTTCGGCTTCTGGAGCACCCCGTTGACCGTCCGCAGGGCGTACGTGACCCGGCGCGCACCCGGCCGCCCCGGCCGTGCGACGGCCTCGGTGCCGACGGCCAGCGAGGGGTCCCCGGTCTTCTCGGTCTCGAAGTCGATCGGCTCCTCGCGGACCGCCTTGGCGCCGGTGATCCGCGTGACACTGATCGTCTGGCCGTCACGCGGAAAGCTGGTGAGCGGCAGGGAGGTGGTGTCCTGCCCGCGCAGCGCGATGCCCACCTCCTCCAGCATCTCGCGCACACTCGCCGCGTTCGTACGGATGGTGCGCTCGCTCCCGTCGGCCATCAAGGTCACGGTGCGCTCGGTGCGTACATCCAGCGCGAGGCCCGTGCGGGAGATCGCCGAGGAGCGGGAGGCGGACAGGTACGCACCGTCGGCCCGCACTCCGAGCTGACGCAGCGCGCCGTCGACCGTGCGGGCGGTGGTCCACACCCGGCGACGCCGGCCGTCGAGAGTGAGCATCACGGGCCGGCCGTAGCGGACGATGATCTGGTCGCCGCTGGCGAGGGCCGCGCCGGGGGCCGGGGCGATGATGTCGTGCCCGGTGATGTCGAGGCCCTCGTCCTCGAGGAGCTCCTGAACATCGTCGGCGAAGGTGTGCATGGTGCGCGGTACGCCGTCGACGCTGACCTGTACCGCCTTGTCGTTGGCGACGAAGGCCGAGGTGCCGCCGGCCAGGAAGGCGACGACGAGGGCCTGCGGGAGGAGCCGGCGGAGGGTGCCGGGCTTCTCCACGGTCCTGCGGCGGCGGGCGGCGCGACGGGCTTCGGCGCGGCCACCCGCCCTGGCGGGGGCGCCCATGGCCGGCACGGCAGCACCGGGGCTCCGGCTCGGCAGCGACGATGCGGGCGCTTCGTACAACGGCAGCTCGGGCACGTCGTACGGCGTAGGCTCGGGCACTTCGTACGCCATCGGCTCGGGCGCTTCGTAGAACGGCTCGGGCACTTCGTACGACGACTCGGCCGGCTCGTACGCCATCGACTCGGGCGCCCCGTACAACGGCTCGGGCACTTCGTACGACGACTCGGCCGGCTCGTACGCCATCGACTCGGGCGCCCCGTACAACGGCTCGGGCACTTCGTACGGCTCCGCCGTCCTGGCGGCGGCGCGGCGGCGGCCGCGCCCTCTTCGATCACTGCCCTGCGAATTGCTCACGACGCTCCGTAGGTCCGGTCCGGTCCGCGCGATGGCGTTGCAGGGCCGGGACACTAGCGAAGGTATGGTCACTCTCCAAAGCGGCTCGACTACGCAGA
The DNA here is from genome assembly GCF_040651435.1 of Streptomyces sp. NPDC048479. Taxonomy (NCBI): domain Bacteria; kingdom Bacillati; phylum Actinomycetota; class Actinomycetes; order Kitasatosporales; family Streptomycetaceae; genus Streptomyces; species Streptomyces sp. NPDC048479. Next base: position 83,603 of record NZ_JBEZKA010000009.1, on the reverse strand, counting down.
GTGGTGACATTTTTCCGCACCTAGCCCGCCGCCGGAGCCGGCGGCACTCTCCGAGTTAACCCTCAGTAATCAAATGCGCGAGCCGTATTGGCCGAGATCGCCGCGGCCAGCGTGTCCTCGTCGAGGCCTTTCACCGCCGCCATCGCGCGCAGCGTGACCGGAATGAGATACGGCGCATTGGGCCGACCGCGGAACGGCGCCGGTGTGAGAAACGGTGCATCCGTTTCGACAAGTACGAGCTCCGCCGGGGCGACGGCGAGCGCGTCTCGCAGCGGCTGCGCGTTCTTGAAGGTCACATTGCCGGCGAAGGACATGAAATAGCCTGCGGCCGCGCACACTTCGGCCATTTCCGCGTCACCCGAATAGCAGTGGAAGACGGTGCGTTCGGGGGCGCCCTCCTCGGCGAGGATCCGCAGGACATCGGCGTGCGCCTCGCGGTCGTGGATGACCAGCGCCTTGCCGTGCCGTTTGGCGATCTCGATGTGGGCCCGGAAGGAGCGTTCCTGGGCGGCCATGCCCTCGGGGCCCGTGCGGAAGGAGTCAAGGCCGGTCTCGCCGACCGCGCGCACCTGCGGGAGGGCGGCCATTCGGTCGATCTCGGTGAGCGCGTCGTCCAGCGCGCTGTCACCTCCCGCCTCCCGCGCACCCTGCCGCGACCAGCCATCGGGGTCTCCGTGCACGATGCGCGGCGCCTCGTTGGGGTGCAGGGCGACGGCTGCGTGCACGCTCTCGTGCGCGGCGGCCGTCTCCGCGGCCCAGCGGGAGCCCTTGATGTCGCAGCCCACCTGGACCACCGCAGTCACGCCGACGGCCGCGGCCCTCGCCAGCGCCTCCTCGACCGTGCCCTCCTGCATATCCAGGTGGGTGTGCGAATCGGTGACCGGCACGCCGAGCGGTGCGGGCAGCGGCGGTGGTGCGGACTTCGAACTCATGGGCGCGATCCTACGAGGCTCACGCCCTGCGTCTCACTCCCGGTGGAACAGCCTCACTTGCGGTGGAACGGGTGCAGGAGGTCGGAGAGGTGCCAGTGGTGAGGTTCCGCCGGCTGGGTCTGCTCGGCGCCCGCCACTTCGGGCACCGCCCTCTCCGCCGACTCCCTCTCCACCGACTCGCGCTCCACGGGCGCCGCAGCGGCGGCCGGGACGGACTTCTTCTCAGCGGGTGGCGACATCAGGTTCCGTACCGAGGAGACCTGTCCGGACCGCATGATCCGTACGACATGTCCGCCGCAGTTGATGCAGGTCGGACTCGAGAGCGGGGACGGCACTCGCGCGCCCGCGGCCTTATAGACAACGAATTCCTGGCCGGTGGTGTCGACGTGGTGCTCTATCTCGTAGGACTGCTCCCAGCCGTGCCCGCAGCGCATGCAGGCGAAGGCATACGCCTCGTGGACCTTGGCGGTACCTGTGATCTCACTCATGCCAGCTCCTCTCCACTGACCCAGTGGACGCCCATACCGGCGGGAGCGCATCAGCGCCTGTCGATTAATGGTCTGGTTTTTGGCATTCCCATGCAGAAAAGCTCAGGACACGGTCTGCCCTTTGCTTTTTACGATAGTCCTTTACCGTCCGCAGGGACCGGCCGATCCGCATTCTTTGCCGCCACCACGGCATCGAAGACCTCGCGCTTGGGAAGCCCCGCGTCAGCGGCGACCGCCGCAATGGCCTCCTTGCGCCGTTCGCCTGCCTCCTCGCGCACCCGCACCCTGCGCACCAGCTCGGCCGGGTCGAGATCCCCGGGCCTCGACTCGGGCGCACCCTCGACGACGACAGTGATCTCGCCACGTACGCCCTCAGCCGCCCAGTCCGCCAGCTCACCGAGACCGCCGCGCTTGACCTCCTCGTACGTCTTCGTCAGCTCGCGGCAGACTGCGGCCCGGCGCTCGGCGCCGAAGACCTCGGCCATCGCGGCGAGGGTGTCGTCGAGCCGGTGCGGGGCCTCGAAGTAGACGAGAGTGCGCCGCTCGTTCTCGACCTCGCGCAGTCGGCCGAGCCGCTCGCCCGCCTTGCGCGGCAGAAAACCCTCGAAGCAGAAGCGGTCCACGGGCAGCCCGGACAGGGCCAGCGCGGTCAGTACGGCGGACGGGCCCGGCACCGCCGTCACCTTGATGTTCTGCTCGACGGCGGCGGCGACCAGCCGGTAACCGGGGTCGGAGACGGACGGCATGCCGGCGTCGGTCACCAGAAGCACCCGGGAGCCGCCGGTCAGCGCCTCGACCAGCTCCGGCGTACGGGCGGACTCATTGCCCTCGAAGTACGACACCACGCGCCCCTGCGTGTGCACCCCGAGCGCCTGGGTGAGCCGGCGCAGCCGCCGGGTGTCCTCCGCGGCCACGATGTCGGCGCGCTCCAGCTCGGCGGCGAGCCGGGGCGGTGCGTCAGCGACATCACCGATGGGGGTCCCTGCGAGTACCAGCACGCCTGTCGGGGGTCCGGGGGTCGTCCCCCGGGAGAGCACAGTTGTCACATACGCCATCCTCGCAGGACCGGACGTACGACTCGCACAGTCGCGTTCCCTACGATGGCGCGGTGACCAGTACCGCGCCACAGACCCAGCAGGGCAAGGACGCCGATCAGCAGCCACCCGGCTGGCAGCAGCGGCTGCGCAGATTCGGCTACGTGCCCCGGCCCGTGATCGGGCTGCGCGAACGCCTGGTGCCGCCCTACACGCGCCCCTCCGAGCGGCTGTGGCCGGTCTTCGGCATCCCGCCGTCGGTCGCGAACCCGCTGCTGCGCTGGGCGGCATGGGGCGGGCCGCTGCTGGTTGCGCTGGTCGCGGGCGTGCTGCGGTTCTGGAACCTCGGCACGCCGAAGGCGGTGATATTCGACGAGACGTACTACGCGAAGGACGCCTGGGCCCTGATCAATCAGGGGTACGAGGGCAGTTGGCCGAAGGACGTCGACAAGCTGATCCTCAAGGACCCGTCGAGCGTCCCGATCCCGACCGACCCCGGCTATGTGGTGCATCCGCCGGTCGGCAAGTGGGTCATCGGCGTCGGCGAGCACTTCTTCGGGTTCACGCCCTTCGGCTGGCGCTTCATGGTCTGCGTGCTCGGCACGCTGTCGGTGCTGATGCTCTGCCGGATCGGCCGACGGCTGTTCCGCTCGACGTTCCTGGGCTGCCTGGCGGGTGCGCTGCTCGCCGTGGACGGACTGCACTTCGTGATGAGCCGCACGGCGCTGCTCGACCAGGTGCTGATGTTCTTCGTGCTGGCCGCCTTCGGCTGCCTGGTCATCGACCGGGACTGGTCGCGGCGACGGCTCGCGGCGACGCTGCCGACGGACGAGGAGGGCGTGCTGCGCCCGGATGCGACGGTCGCGGAGACGCTTCGCCTCGGTTGGCGTCCATGGCGGCTGGCTGCGGGCCTGATGCTCGGCCTGGCCGCCGGCACCAAGTGGAACGGCCTGTATGTGATGGTCGCGTTCTGCCTGATGACCGTCCTGTGGGACGTGGGCGCCCGCCGGACGGCGGGTGCGGTGCACCCGTACCGGGCGGTGCTGAGGAAGGACGTGGTGCCGGCCTTCGTCTCGACGGTGCCGGTCGCGATCGCCACGTACATCGCGTCCTGGACCGGCTGGATCGTCACGAACAAGGGCTACTTCAGGAACTGGGCCCGGACGGACGGCAAGGGCGGCAGCTGGACCTGGCTGCCCGACTGGCTGCGCAGCCTGTGGCACTACGAGAACGAGGTCTACGAGTTCCACGTCAATCTGACCTCCGGCCACACGTACCAGTCGAACCCGTGGAGCTGGATCGTGCTGGGCCGCCCGGTCTCGTACTTCTACGAGGACCCGAACGCGGGCACCGGAGGCTGCCCGCCGGACGCCGCGGACAAGTGCGCCCGCGAGGTACTGGCGCTCGGCACACCGCTGCTGTGGTGGGCGGCCTGCTTCGCGATCTGCTACGTCCTGTGGCGCTGGCTGTTCCGCCGGGACTGGCGCGCGGGCGCGATCGCCTGCGGCATCGCGGCGGGCTGGGTGCCGTGGTTCTTCTACCAGGAACGCACGATCTTCCTGTTCTACGCGGTGGTGTTCGTGCCGTTCCTGTGTCTGGCGGTCGCGATGATGATCGGCGCGATCCTGGGTCCACCGGGCTCGGACGAACGCAGGAGGGCGATCGGGGCGATCGGCGCGGGGGCGCTGGTGCTGCTGATCATCTGGAACTTCATCTACTTCTATCCGCTGTACACGGGCAGACCGATCCCGGTGGAGGACTGGCGAAACAGGATGTGGCTGGACACCTGGGTCTAGCAGGGACGACAGCGGACAGGTGGCCTGCGCGCGTCGTGTCCACCTTGGTCGTTGCCGGCCGTTGCGGGTCGTCCCGGGCCGCCCTTGGACGGCCCACAGACGGCCCGGGTCTGCCGCCTTCAGGGGTCTTCTAGTCGGAGATCCAGATCTCTTCCATCAGATCCGTGGCGGCGTGGGTGTGGCGGACGCGGAACACTGACGTTTTCACCTTCCTCCGCCTCCATGGGCAGTGGGCGCCGAGGATCAGTTCCCCGAGGCCGCCCCAGTAGGTTGAGGTGGGGTTGTCCGGGTCGTACGCGACATCGGCGTCCTTCGCCATCTGTGCCGTCACCCCGCAGGCATCCAGAACGGCCTGCGGGTCACCTTCCAGCGTCCACCGTGACGTATCGTCCTCGCCCGGCCAGCCCTCGGAATGCACCAGCTCAAAGCCGGGCACCACCCACGCGACCTCCTCGTGGGTCTCCCCGCAGTCGACCGTCGCCCCGCCGATGATCTTCGCCCCCGGGAAGCGTTCCGCAAGGTTCTTGACCTGCTCCAGTACCGGCCACGAGTTTCCCTCGTCCGCCAAAGCAGGATCCGAAATGCCGATCACGTTCCCCCACATCCCGACCTGGATCCAGTCCAGGTCGTCGCGGGTCGTCAGAGAGAAGCCGTCGCTGATGTTCTGCTCCCCGGGATACTCCAGCACCGCATCGACCGTCCCGAACGATGCGGCGAACTCCCGTGCCCCCTGAGGGTCATTGGGCGACCAGCCTCCCGCGTGGTCCGGGAACGGCGGCAGCACCACCGTGACCGTGTACTGACCCGACCCCCGCACCCGCGCCTGAGGCGGGCACGTCCAAAAGCTGTTCTCCGTCATGCCCGCCACCGTAACGGCACGATGCGGCAACACGCGGTCCGAACCCCCGTGCATCCAGAGCGAGTTGGGGCCTAGGCTGTCACAGCCGGCGTCAACGACCACGGGGGCCACTGACCCGGCCCATCCCATCCTGGGCCCCCCAGGAGAACTCAACGTGACCCAGTTCATACGACTGCCGCGACAGCGCGCCTGGGCCCGCGGCATCCTCGCCCTGGCCTGTGCATCTGTCATGGCCATGACCGGACTTCCCTCCCTCGACAGTGCGGAGGCCAAGCCGCCGCCGCTCAAACCCGGCAAGCGCTGCGACGAATTGTTCGGCCTCAAGGGCAGTCCCACCAAGAGCCTCCCGCAGGGTGACGCCTCTCGCGTGAAGGACCTCTGGGACCAGTACGAGTACGTGAACCCGGGCATGGAGTTCGACGGACTCAACCCCACCCAGCAGCAGCTGGAAGCCGCCGGAACGGACTACAAGAAGTACCCCCACAGTGACCCGCGCCGTATCTACGCCCGCTTCAACGCCCAGAAGCGGTGGACGGACTTCGACGACTACCTGACCAAGCAGTACATCCCCAACCAGGGCAACGACCCGCGCGGCGAAGCGTTCGAGAAGAAGGTCGTCAAGGAGATGGGCCTGACCGGCCCGGACTGGATCTGCCAGAAGGAGGTGTACTTCACCGACCCCGACACCGGCGAGCGTCACAAGCGGGTCCTGGACGGTTACAACAAGAAGACCCGCGAGATCGTGGAGATGAAGTCCAACGGCAAGCCGGACGGGTCTCAGACCCCCGCCGACAAGGCGTGGGCTCGCCACAAGGGCTGGAAGTCCTACAAGTACACCTTCGTCTTCGGCGAACAGCAGAAGAGCGAAGCCCGCACCTTCATGAAGGACATGAAGCAGACCGCGGGCAAGGACGCACTGGGCCGTGACCGGGTGAGGGAGTACAACTTCCACTCCGACCACAAGCCCCAGGCACCCAAGAAGGCCGCGAACGGCCCCTACCGGCGCAACGACCAGTTCCTGTCCAACGGCGCGGGGAAGAACACCGGCTCCCGCGGCGGCGGCAACGACATGATCAAGCAGTCACCGGCCACACCGAAGACCCTCAAGGAACAGCTCGACCGCATCAACAAGAACGACCCCCAGGGCCGGATGCCCAGGGGCCCCGGCGGAGTCGACTTCTCCACCCTGGACCTGCGCTACATCGGCAAGCCCGTCAAGGGCGAGGGCCTGAACTACGCGTTCTCCGCGAAGAAGGTCGACGACGAGTACGCAGCCGGCTGGGGAGGCCAGGAAAAGGCGCAGCTCATCTCGGACGCGTTCTTCACCTGGCTCGCGCTCACGCCGGACAAGTTCTGGGTGAACCTGAACCCGGACGAGCCCGACCGGGTCATGGACGCCAAGTTCGGGAAGACCGACGCCGGCCGGGTCCTCCTTGAAGCCGATCTCCAGATGAAGCACGACTTCTTCAAGACGATGGACCCCAAGACCGACCTCGGCAAGCGGTTCTGGGCGTCCCTGCCCAAGGTGAACGGCCGCCCGTGCTTCGCCGGGATCCGCAACTGGATCGAGCCGAAGACCGCGACGGTACGCGAGCAGGACGGCGGCATCTACATCCTTGACGCCCCCCTGAAGCTGAAGTCCACCCCGCAGGACTTCGCCACCAACCCCGGCGGCGAGCGGATCTGCAACCCGTCGAAGGCCGAACGGGACGAGGCACAGCGGGTCATCGACCGGATGATCGTCCCCGAGGTCGAGAAGACCATCAACGCTGCCCCGCAGTACGCGGATCTGCGCCGCGTCTACACCGCCCGCGTCGCCGCCGAGTTCATCCGCCAGCAGGACGCCAAGACCCCCACCGACTACCGCAACATCATCAACAGCAACGACGTGGCCAAGTGGCCCCTGCGCGCCCCCAACCAGAACTGGGACAAGAACGAGCTGTTCCAGAAGTACCGGAAGATCTTCCTCAACGGCGAGTTCCAGTACGACGTGGACACCGCCGAAGGCGTGCTGGTCTACATCGTCGGCGGCGTCGACTTCTCCAAGCAGCCCAAGCGCAACATGAACCCGGTGCGCTTCCGCACCGAGCACCCCTATAAGCCCCGCACCGCACAGTTCGCCGTCGGGCAGATGACCGATGAAGCGGACAAGGACGGGTACGTGATGCTCGGCGGGAACACCGCCGGCAAGTCCGCCGGCGGCGACGACCCGACCCCCACCCCCACGCCGACGGACAAGCCGACCGACAAGCCGTCAACCCCGGTGCCCTCCACTTCGCCGGGCGGCAACGACGACAAGCCCACCCCACCGGCCAAGGACCCCGACGGCGACCTCGCCCACACCGGCTCCGACACCCCCATCGGCCTCATCACCGCGATCGCCGCCGCCCTCGCGGCAGCCGGTGGAGCACTGATGTGGTGGATGCGCCGACGCAAGGCAGAACAGAGCTGACCGGGTAACCCCACCGGCCGGAACACGACAAGCGGCCCCGCACCCAACCCATGGGTGCGGGGCCGCCGCCATTACCTTCCCTACGCCGTCGTACGGGGTTGTCGCGACCGCCGAACACCTCGTCGCCGAGCTCGCCGCGAACGCGGCCACGCACGGCCGGCTGCCCGGCCGGGACTTCCTCCTCGACCTCCGTACGACGGAAGGCGACAGCGCGCTCCGGATCGAGGTGACCGACACCCGTGGTGATCGCCTCCCGAGCCCTCACTCCCAACCACCCTCCTCGGACAGCGAGTCGGGGCGCGGGCTCCTGCTCGTCGAGGCGTCGGCCGACCGCTGGGGCGTCACACCGGGGCCCGTCCCGCGCAAGACGGTGTGGGCCGAGCTGGACCTCGTACCGCAGAATTCGGGGCGTCCGAGATGACGTCAGCCCCGCCGCCGTACGGCACGCCTTGACCGCCGATCTCCCACCCGACGGCGTGCGCCGCGGAACCGGGAGACTGCCGCGCCTGCCGGACCCCGCACACCGAAAGCCGGACTGATTCCGCCCTTGCCGTCGCGGTTCCCGGCCCGATCGTCGCGGTCCGATAACGGCCACCGCCCCCGTCACTCCTGTCCCGTAGAGTGCACGCGATGCATCTTCTTGAACACGCTTTCCAATAGGCACAGTCAAGGAGATGTGCTCCTGGGGAGGGGACCGCAGCAATGCGCAGTGGAGCGAAAGTCGCCGTGGTCGGCGGCGTGTTTCTGGTGGTCGCCGGTGGCGTGGGCTACGGCGGCTACAACCTGTACAGCGGCCTGACCGGCAACGGCGGCAATGGCGGGACCGACGCCAAGACCGCGTCGGCGCCGAGGAAGACCGGGCCGCCCGGCGCGGACGAGATCAGCGAGACCGCCAAGGACTTCCTGGCGGCGTGGGCCGGGGGCAACGCTCCGGAAGCGGCGCAGTTGACCAACAACGCCGCCGAAGCCGAGCCGTTGCTCGCCGGGTACCGCGATCAGGCCCGTGTCTCCGCCGCCGTGATCACTCCCGGTACGCCGGTCGGCGCGAAGGTGCCGTTCACCGTCAAGGCGACGGTGACGTTCGAAGGGCAGAGCAAGCCCTGGTCGTACGCCTCCGAGCTGACCGTGGTGCGGGGGCAGACCACCGGCAGGCCGCTCGTCGACTGGGCGCCGACCGTGGTTCACCCGAAGCTGACGAAGGGCACCAGTCTCAGGACGGACCAGGCCTCGGCCCCGCCGATCAAGGCCGTCGACAGCCGTGGCCGGGAGCTGACGAAGGAGAAGTACCCGTCGCTCGGGCCCGTCCTGGACAGCCTGCGCAAGAAGTACGGCAAGGACGCGGGCGGTACCGCCGGTGTGGAGCTGGTCATCTCGTCCGCGAACGCCTCCACGCCCGACCAGACCCTGCTGACCCTGACCAAGGGCAAAGAGGGCAAGCTGACCACCACTTTGGACGCGGATGTGCAGGCAGCCGCCGAGCAGGCGGTGAAGAAGTACGCGCAGGCTTCGGTCGTCGCGGTGAAGCCGAGTACGGGTGAGATCCGGGCGATCGCCAACAACCCGGCGAGCGGCTTCAACGCGGCGGTGCAGGGCGCGCAGGCGCCCGGCTCCACGATGAAGATCGTGAGCGCGACGATGTTGATGGACAACGGAATCGTCCAGGGCCCCGGCGCCAAGGTGGAGTGTCCGCCGACCGTTTCGTGGGAGGGCGTGACGTTCGAGAATCTCAAGAAGTTCGAGATCAAGAACGGCACTCTCAAGGACAGCTTCCGCCGCTCCTGCAACACCGCCTTCATCAAGGCGATCAAGCCCCTCACCAAGAAGAACATCGCCGGCACCGCGCTGGGCGAGACCGCACGCAAGTACTTCGGCATCGGCCTGGACTGGCAGACGGGCATCGCCACCGTCGACGGCAGTGTGCCCGAGTCGGCGGGTGCGGAGACCGCGGCCTCGTTCATCGGACAGGGCAAGGTCACGATGAACGCGCTCAACATGGCGTCCATCACCGCCACCGCGAAGAGCGGCGGCTTCCACCAGCCGATGATCGTCCCGCAGTCCCTCGACCACCGTGAACTGGCCACCGCGCAGCCGCTGCCCGGCTCCATCGCGAGTGCCCTGCGCGAGATGATGAGGGCCACCGCGCAGTACGGCACGGGCCAGGCCGCGATGGCCGGGGTCCGCGGTGACAAGGGCGCCAAGACCGGCTCGGCGGAGGTCGACGGACAGGGCAAGTCCAACAGCTGGTTCACCGGATACGCCGATGATCTGGCGGCGGCCGCGGTCGTGCAGTCCGGCGGGCACGGCGGCGACGCGGCGGGGCCGGTGGTCGCCTCGGTGCTGCAGGCCCGCTGATCCGCCGGCCGACCGGAAAAGCAGCTCGCATGGCCCGTACGGCTACCGCTAGCGTGCGGGCCATGAGCAGTCACCACACCGACGCGCACCCCCGTTTCGCCGAGGCTCTGCGCGAGCTGGGGCTCGAGGTCCCGGTCTTCTTCCCGCTCGACCCCAAGACGCTGATCGCGCACGCGGGCGGCACGCTGGTGGATGTACGCGAGCGCACGGCGTGACCGTTCTCGTCGCCGCGGCGGTCCTGATAGCCGCGCTCACGCATGCCTCGTGGAATGCCCTTGCCCACACCATCAGAGATCAGCTGATCGCCTTCACGCTGATCGCCGGCGGCGGCACGGTGATCGGGGCCGTGCTGGCCTGCTTCTCGCCGCTGCCCGCGGCCGCCGCCTGGCCGTATCTGATCGCCTCCGCGCTGCTCCACATCGGCTACCAGGCGCTGCTGATGCGGTCGTTCACTCTGGGCGACTTCGGCCAGATGTATCCCATCGCCCGGGGTACCGCGCCGCTGGTGGTGACCGTGCTCGCGGCGCTGTTCGTCGGCGAGAGCCTCAACGGCTGGCAGTTGGCGGGCGTGGCGATCGCCTCGGCGGGCCTGGTGGGCGTAGCCCTGTGGGGCATCAGGGGGTCGGAGGCCCATCCGCACTGGCCGGCGCTGCTGGCCGCGCTGGCGACCGGTCTGTCCATCGCCGCGTACACGGTGGTCGACGGTGTCGGCGTACGCGCCTCGGGCACGCCCCTCGGCTATATCGCCTGGCTGATGATTCTGGAGGGGGCGCTGATCCCGGCATACACGCTGTACGTCCACCGGGGCGGCCTGCTCGCCCAGCTGCGCCCGTACGCGGCCCGCGGGCTCCTCGGCGCATTGCTTTCGGTATCGGCCTACGGACTGGTGCTGTGGGCGCAGACCAAGGCGCCGCTCGCTCCGATCGCGGCACTGCGCGAGTCGTCGATCATCGTGGGCGCGGCGATCGGAGCGCTCTTCTTCAAGGAACGGTTCGGTGCGCCGAGGATCGCGGCGGCGGGACTGATGGTGGTGGGCATCGGCCTGATGCTGCGGGCGGGCTGAACCGCAATGGGTGCCGCGGGCGTCCCACCCGGCATGGGGATGATCACGCACCGAATACGTCAGCTGCTCCGCTTCGGCCTGTTGCAGGCCCGCTGCTGCGCCTTCGCCGTCGCGCTCGTCGGCGGCATCGCCGTCTCGGGCCTACTGCCCGCACTGCCCGTCGCGCGCTACGACCTCGTCCTGATCTACGGGATCCTGCTCGCGGTGGCGGCCAGGAAGCTCGGCTGGGACAGTGCACGCGACACGGCTGTGATCACCGGCTGCCATCTCATCGGGCTGCTCTTCGAACTGGTCAAGGTGCGGATGGGGTCCTGGAGTTATCCGGAGGAGGCGCTGACGAAGGTCGCGGGAGTGCCGCTGTACGGCGGCTTTCTCTACGCTGCCGTGGGCAGCTATGTCTGCCGCGCCTGGCACTTGTTCGAACTGCGCCTGGACGGCTACCGTCCCCGGATCATGGCGGTGCTCGCCGGTGCCGTCTATCTGAACTTCTTCAGCCATCACTGGCTGCCCGACCTCCGCTGGGCGCTGGCCGCGACGCTGCTGTTGGCGACCGCCGGGACCTGGGTGCACTACCGGGTGGGGGCGCGGGAGCACCGTATGCCGCTCGCTCTGTCGTTCGTTCTCATCGGGTTCTTCCTCTGGGTCGCGGAGAACATCGCGACGTACGCGGGCGCCTGGCGCTATCCGGACCAGCTGAGCGGCTGGCAGCCGGTGTCCGTGGCGAAGTTCGGGGCATGGGCGCTGCTGATCACCGTCACCTTCGTGCTGGCGGCCGGGCAGCGCCGCGCGGCACCCCGATTGTCATAGGCGGGCAGTACGGTCCAGTCATGGCAGCCAGAATCGATTTGACCCTCGACTGCACGGACGCGCAGCTGCTCGCGGAGTTCTGGAAGCTGGCGCTGGGGTATGTGGACGAGCCCCCGCCCGCTCCGTTCAAGACCCGCGAGGAGTGGCTCGCGCAGTTCGACCTGCCGGACGACGACTCCGAGGACGACGGGGCGTGGCTGTGCGATCCCGACGGCGTCGGCCCCCGGCTCTCCATCCTCAAGGTCCCCGAGCCGAAGACGGCGAAGAACCGGCTCCATATCGACATCCGGGTGCCGGGCCACGGCAGTCCCGATGAGCGGTGGGCCAGGATCCGGGCCGAGTCCGAACGGCTGGTGAAGGCGGGCGGGACGGTCCGGGAGGAGGTCGACGGGCACCACATCGTGATGGCCGATCCGGAGGGCAATGAGTTCTGCGTCGCCGCGGGCCAGGCCTAGGGATCCGGCCGAAGGACCCGCCGAAGGACAGGTCCCGGTGCCAGGACTCGTCCGACTGGTCCTCGATGAGCGGCGTGTCGGGGCTGCACGAGAACGCGTTGTTGACCAGGACGTCGAGGGTACCGAAGCGTTCGGCGGCGTACGCGACGGCCGCCTCGACCGCCGTACGGTCGCTCACGTCGCAGCCGAAGGAGTCGGCCCCGGGAATGGACCCGGCCGTCTTCGCGGCGTGTTCCGCGTCCACGTCGGTGACCAGGACACGGGCGCCTTCGCGAGGCAAGCCGACGGGCGCCCGGGGATGGACCCGGCCGTCTTCGCGGCGTGTTCCGCGTCCACGTCGGTGACCAGGACGCGGGCGCCCTCGGAGGCAAGCCGACGGGCGGTCGCCTCACCGATACCGCGCGCCGCGCCCGTGATCAGTACGCCGTAACCCTCGAAACGTGTCATAGCGCTGCTCATAGCGCTGAACGTACCGCCCTGATCAGCGCCTGGGCCCGCGGATCGGCCGTAACTCCCCTGCGCATGCCGTTGGTTACGTAGCCGAGCGCGATACCCGACTCCGGGTCGGCGAAGCCGAGCGAGCCACCGCGCCCCGGGTGGCCGAAGGAGCTGGGGCCGAGCAGGGGGCAGGCCGGGCCGTGCAGCATGAAGCCGAGGCCGAAGCGGGTGGCCACGACCAGAACGCGGTCCGGGCCGACGGACTCCTCGGTGCGGGCGAGGGTCACGGTGGCCGGGGCGAAGAGCCGTGGTCCGCCGTCGACCACACCGATCGTCGCCGCGTAGAAGCGGGCGAGTGCGCGGGCGGTGGATATGCCGTTGGATGCGGGGAGTTCGGCGGCGCGGTACAGCGGGTCGTTCTCGTCCGGCAGCGGGTCGATCACTCCGAAGGCGCGGCGGCTGAGCGACTCGGGGTTGGCGTAGGCCTCGGAGACCGCGCGCTTGGGGCGCAGTTTGAGGCCGCCGCCGTCCGCCGTGGGCGGCTCGTCGACGGCGCCGATCCGGCCGACCCGGTGGGCCTCCTCCTGCGGCAGCCCGATCCAGAAGTCCAGGCCGAGCGGGCGGGCGATCTCCTCGGCGACCCAGCGGCCGATGGTCCTGCCGGTGACCCGGCGCACCAGTTCGCCGAGCAGCCAGCTGTAGGTCTGCGCGTGGTAGCCGTGCTCCGTGCCGGGCTCCCAGGCGGGGCGCTGTGCGGCGAGCGCGGCCGGGCCGCTCGCGCCGTCCGCGGCCTCGGCCGGGGTGAGCGGGCGGTCGAGGACGGGCAGCCCGGCGCGGTGCGAGAGGAGCTGGCGTACGACCACGCGCTCCTTGCCGGCCGCCTTGAACTCCGGCCAGTACGTGCCGACCGGGGCGTCCAGGTCGATCTGGCCGCGCTGGTGGAGCAGGAGCACCACGGCCGCCGCGACGCCCTTGGTGGCGGAGCGGACGACCTGTGCGGTGTCCACGGCCCACGGCGCACGACCGTCCACATCGCGGCTGCCCGCCCACAGATCGACGACCTTGCGCCCGTCCCGGTAGACGGCGACGGCCGCGCCGCGCTCGCCGCGCTGCTCGAAGTTGCGTATGAAGGCGTCGTGAACCGGCTCGAAGCCTTCTGCCACCGTGCCCCGGACGTCCGCCGCGCCTGCTCTCCCGCTGCCGCTCATCCCCCCATGGTGCAGGGTGGTCCGGACCACCCGACTCGCGGGTCGGCTCAGCACGGACCGGTCGGCTCAGCACGGACCGGGCAGGGTCAGCACGGACCGGTCGGCTCAGCACGGACCGGGCAGGGTCAGCTCAGCATGATCGAGACGTCGATGTTGCCGCGGGTCGCGTTGGAGTACGGGCAGACCTGGTGCGCCGCCGTCACCAGGTCTGCGGCGAGCTCCTGGTCGACCAGCGGCAGCGAGACATTGAGCGCGACCGCGAGCCCGTACCCCTGTGCTTCGTTGGGGCCGATCCCCACCTTCGCGGCGACCGTGGAGCCGGTCAGGTCCACGCCCGCCCTGCGGCCGACCAGGACGAGTGCGTTGTGGAAACAGGAGCTGTAGCCGGCTGCGAAGAGCTGCTCCGGATTGGTGCCCCGACCGTCGCCGCCGAGCGCCCGCGGCATCGCGACGCGCAGCTCGAGCTGCCCGTCATGGCTGGTCACATAGCCGTCGCGGCCGCCGTGCGCGGTGGCCTCCGCCACGTACATGATCTTTGTCGGCCGGGTGTCGGCGCGGTCGCCCACTGTGCGTCCCCGAGTCGGTGGCAAAGCGATAAGTACATTGCGCACAATGTATCGAAGGGGATTGACGCGGTATTACTCGGGGGTAGCCGGATCCGTCGCCACCGCGACCCGCCGTGTCAGCTCGTGCAGTTCACCGCGCAGCCGCGCGATCTCCGGCGCCTCGAGACCGGTGCTCAGCAGCAGCCGGGCCGGCACCCGCTCGGCGCGCGAACGCAGCGCCTCGCCCTGGTCGGTGAGCACCAGCCGTACCGAACGCTCGTCGGCGGCCGAGCGTTCGCGCCGTACCAGACCCGCCGCCTCCAGCCGCTTGAGCAGCGGCGAGAGAGTGCCGTAGTCGAGCCGCAGCGCGGCCCCGAGCTCCTTGACCGGGATCTCCCCCCGCTCCCACAGCACCAGCATCGTCAGGTATTGCGGGTAGGTCAGGCCCAGTTCGTCGAGGAGCGGTCGGTAGACGGCCGTCACCGCGCGCTGGGCCGCGTACAGCGCGAAGCACAGCTGGTCGTCAAGGAGCAGCGATGCCGCCGCCGTTCCGCTCGTTTCCTCGTTCACGAGCCCATTGTCACGGACTTCGGGTCGAAACCGAACGGGAGCTCCAGGCGGTGCGCCCGCATCAGCTCCTCGTCGCCCAGCAGGTCCTGCGTACGCCCGTCCGCCGCGATCACGCCTTCGCTGAGGATCACCGAGCGCGGGCAGAGCTCCAGCGCATACGGAAGGTCGTGCGTGACCATCAGTACGGTGACGTCCAACGACCGCAGGATGTCGGCCAGTTCGCGGCGCGAGGCCGGGTCGAGGTTGGACGAGGGCTCGTCGAGGACCAGGATCTCCGGCTCCATCGCCAGCACCGTGGCGACCGCGACACGGCGGCGCTGGCCGAAGGAGAGATGGTGCGGCGGCCGGTCCGCGAACGGGGCCATGCCGACCTGCGTCAGGGCCGAGACGACCCGGGCCTCCAGCTCCGCACCGCGCATACCCGCCGCCGCGGGGCCGAAGGCCACGTCCTCGCGGACCGTCGGCATGAACAGCTGGTCGTCCGGGTCCTGGAAGACGATGCCGACCCGGCGGCGGATCTCGGCAAGGTTCGCCTTGGCGACCGGCAGGCCCGCGACCGACACCGAGCCCACGCCGCCCGCCAGGATGCCGTTGAGATGCAGCACGAGCGTGGTCTTGCCCGCGCCGTTGGGGCCGAGCAGGGCGACGCGCTCGCCGCGTCCGACCGTGAGGTCGACGCCGAACAGGGCCTGGTGGCCGTCGGGGTAGGCGTAGGCGAGGCCGGAGACTTCCAAGGACAAGGACGACGCGGAGGACGTGGACGACGTGGAGGACGTGGACGACGTGGACGACGTGGACGACGTGGACGACGTGGACGACAAGGGCGCGGTCATAGGGTCCAGCCAAGCAGACAGACCGCGAGGGCGGTCAGCGGGAGTGCGGCGGCACCGGTCCACTGCGCACGGGTCGCGGTCAACTCGTCGATGACCGGCATGGTCCCGGCGTATCCCCGGCTCACCATCGCCAGATGGACCCGCTCGCCACGCTCGTAGGAGCGGATGAAGAGCGCGCCCGCGGACTTGCCGAGAACGCCCCAGTGGCGCACGCCGCGCGCCTCGAACCCGCGTGACCTGCGCGCGATCGACATACGGCGCATCTCGTCGGTGATGACATCGCCGTAACGGATCATGAAGGACGCGATCTGGACTAGCATCGGCGGCAGCTTGAGCCGCTGCAGGCCGAGCAGCAGGGAGCGCAGCTCGGTCGTCGAGGCCAGGATCACGGAGGCGGCGACGCCGAGCGTGCCCTTGGCGAGGACGTTCCAGGCGCCCCACAGGCCGGGGACGCTCAGCGAGATGCCGAGTACGGACACCTGCTCGCCCGGGACCACGAACGGCATGAGGACCGCGAAGGCCACGAACGGGATCTCGATGAGCAGCCGGCGCAGCAGAAATCCGGCGGGGATACGCGCCAGGGCCGCGACCGCGGCGAGCAGCACCGCGTACAGCCCGAAGGCCCAGACCGCCTCGCGCGGCGTGGAGACCACCACCAGCACGAAGCAGAAGACGGCGGCGAGCTTGCAGTGCGGAGGCAGGTCGTGGACCGGGGAGTGCCCGTGCCGGTAGAGCTTGTGCGTGTGGCCCGCGCCCATGTCAGACGGATTCCGGTACGTGGGTGGGCGCGGCGTCCGTCGTGTGGCGGCGGCGCACGGACCAGAAGATGCCGGTGCCCGCGACGACCGTGACGCCGACGCCGATCACGCCCGCCAGGCCGCCCGAGATCCGGGCGTCGGCGATGTCCTTGACGCCGTAGTCGGCGAGCGGGGAGTCCTTGGCCGCGTGCTCCTCGACGTTCTTGTCGATGCCCTTGTCGGCGGCGACCTTCTCCAGGCCGTCGGGGCTGGCGGAGGCGTAGAAGGAGACAAAGCCCGCGAGGACGAGGGCGGTGACCAGGCCGGTCGCCCAGACCGCGCGCGGCGACCGGGCGGCGACCGGGACCGGTCGGGCGGCGGGGGCGTCGACCAGCTCGCCGCCGACGCGCAGCTTCAGCGGAGCGGATAGGCCCCGGGCTCCGTACACCAGGTCCGGGCGTACGGCGATGACGGCGCCGACCGTCAGCATGGTGATCACGGCCTCGCCGATGCCGATCAGGACATGGACGCCGACCATCGCGGTCAGCACCTTGCCGACGGGGACGTCGGTGGTCCCGCCGATCGCGTAGATCGCGGTGAAGACGCAGGCCGCGGCCGGTACGGAGATCAGCGCGGCGGCGAAGGAGGCGACCGTGACCGAGCGGCGCTTCCGCGGCAGCACCTTGACCAGGCCGCGGAAGAGCGCGTAGGCGACGACGACCGTGACCACGCCCATGACGGTGATGTTCACGCCGAGCGCGGTGAGGCCGCCGTCCGCGAAGAGGATGCCCTGCATCAGCAGGACGACGGATATACAGAGCACACCTGTGTACGGACCGACCAGGATGGCCGCGAGCGCGCCGCCGAGCAGATGCCCGCTGGTGCCGGCCGCGACGGGGAAGTTCAGCATCTGTACGGCGAAGGTGAAGGCGGCGACCAGGCCGGCCAGCGGCGCGGTGCGCTCGTCCAGCTCACGGCGGGCGCCGCGCAGGCTGATCGCGACGGCACCGGCGGCAACGACTCCGGCGGCCACCGACACAGGTGCGTTGATGAATCCGTCGGGGACATGCATGGAGGACTCCGCTTCGGACAGATGAATAAGTGTTCAATGATAGTGCCCTATTGCACATGAGTTGCAAGAGCGGGTCTGTCACAAATGAACTAGCGCCTTCGGCCCAAAATATGGGACATTAGAGGGCATATCGGGCGAGTGTGAGGAGCCGGCCAATGACCCTAGCCGTCGAAGATCATGCACGGGCCCGAATCGTCACCGATGCTCCGCAGTTCCGCTCCGTCCGCGTCGCACTGCGCTACGACCCTGTGGAGAACCCGGATGCGGTGTGCTTCGCCTTCCCCAGCGGCCGCGACTGGGCCTTCCCCCGCGCGCTGCTGGAAACGGGGCTCCGCTCACCCGCCCGCCTCGGCGACATCGAGGTCTGGCCCTGCGGCCGGGTCCAGACGATAGTGGAGTTCCATACCCCGGACGGCGTAGCGGTGGTGCAGTTCGACACCACATCGCTCATCCGCTTCCTGCGGCACACATACGCGGTGGCCTCACCCGCCACCACAGCATGACGGGGACGGCCACCGGGTTCCGCGGCGGCCCCCGTCCCCACGGTGCCGACGCGCTGCCGGGGACGCACGCTCCGCTCAAGCGGCGCCCCCGGGGCTTTGCGCTCTCTGAGAGAGCCTGATCAGACGCGCGCCAACGCGCGCTCCTCGTCCGGGTCCTCGGGACTGTCGGCGAGCTCCTTGTGCAGCTTCTCGCCCTCCACGTCCACATTGGGCAGCACCCGGTCCAGCCAGCGCGGCAGCCACCACGCCTTGTGGCCGAGCAGCGCGAGCACCGCGGGCACGATCGCCATCCGGACCACGAAGGCGTCGAAGAGCACCGCGATCGCGAGACCGAAGCCGATCATCTTCACCATCTGCTCGCTGGAGCCGATGAAGCCCGAGAAGACCGCCATCATGATCACCGCGGCGGCGGTGACCACCCGGGCCCCGTGCTTGAAGCCGGTGACGATCGCCTCGCCGGGCCGCTCCCCGTGGACGTACGCCTCACGCATCCGCGTGACCAGGAAGACCTCGTAGTCCATGGCGAGACCGAAGACGACGCCCACCATGAAGATCGGCATCATCGACATGATCGGGCCGGTCTGCTCGACGCCGAAGAGCGAGCCGAGCCAGCCCCACTGGAAGACGGCGACGACCGCGCCCAGCGCCGCGACGACGGAGAGCAGGAAGCCGAGTGCCGCCTTCAGCGGTACCAGCACCGAGCGGAAGACCACCATCAGCAGCAGGAAGGCGAGACCGACGACGAGTGCGAGATAGGGCACCAGCGCGTCGTTCATCTTCTGCGAGAAGTCGATGTTCATCGCGGTGGCGCCGGTGACCAGCACGTCGTCGCCGCTGCCGGCCCGGATGGAGTGGACGAGGTCCTCGGTCTCGACCGAGGACGGCCGGTCCTTCGGTACGACCGTGACCATCGCGGTGTCGCCGGCCTTGTTGAACGCCGGCGGGGTGACGGCCACGACGCCGTCGAGGCCCTTGATCTCCTTGACCGTACGGTCGGCCGCGGCCTTGTCGCCGTCGACGACGACCAGCAGCGGACCGTTGAAGCCGGGGCCGAAGCCGTCGGACAGCAGGTCGTACGCCTTGCGCTGGGTGGTGCTGACCGGCTGCGCACCGTCGTCCGGCAGACCCATCTCCAGCGACGCGGCCGGTACGGCCATGGCGCCGAGGCCCACGACACCGACCAGCAGCACGGCGACCGGCCGACGGATCACGAAGCGCGCCCAGCGGGTGCCCATGTTCGGCTTGTCGCCGGCCGGCCGGCCCTTGCGCGCCTTGCGGCCGAGTACCTGCTTGCCCGCGAAGCCGAGCAGCGCCGGGATGAGGGTGAGCGCGATGAGGACCGCGATCACGACCGTGCCGGCCGCGGCGAAGCCCATCTTGGTGAGCATCGGGATATTGACGACGGCGAGGCCGACGAGCGCGATGACCACGGTCAGGCCCGCGAAGACGACCGCGGAGCCCGCGGTGCCGACGGCCCTGCCTGCCGCCTCCTCGCGTTCGCGGCCCTCGGCCAGCTCGGCGCGGTAGCGGGAGACGATGAAGAGCGCGTAGTCGATGCCGACCGCGAGGCCGATCATCGTCGCCAGCGTGGAGGTGGTGGAGCCCAGGTCCAGGACATTCGCCAGCGCGGTGATCGTGGAGATCCCGATGCCGACGCCGATGATCGCGGTGAGCAGCGGAAGTCCGGCGGCGACCAGCGAGCCGAAGGTGATCACAAGCACCACCGCGGCGATGCCGACGCCGACGATCTCGCCGGCCCCGTTCTCCGGGACGGTCTGCAGCGCGTCGCCGCCGATCTCCACGGTCAGCCCGGCGTCACGCGCCTCGGTGCCGGTGTCCTCGAGCGCCTTACGGGTCTCCTTGGTCAGCTCCATCGAGCTGACCTTGTACGAGACCGACACGTACGCCGTCCTGCCGTCCTTGGAGACCGCCTTGACGCTGTACGGGTCGGTGACGGAGGCGATCTGGCCGGAGCCGGACTTCAGCTCCGCGACCGCCTTGTTCACCTCGGCCTTGTTGGCCGGCTCGGTCATCTTCCGGCCGTCGGGCGCCTGGAAGACGACGCGGGCGGTCGCGCCGTCGGGGCTGGCCCCGGGGAAGCGCTCTTCCAGCAGATCGAAGGCCTTCTGCGCCTCCGTGCCCGGTATGGAGAAGGACGAGGAGGTGGCGGTGGACGCGGAGGCCGCGGCGACCCCGGCGAGTGTCAGCAGCGCCACCCACAACAGGGCGACGAGGCGGCGGCGCCGGAAGGCGGACCGCCCGAGTTTGTAGAGAAACGTGGCCACGAGGGCGTACTCCCGTTTAGTGGGGTGAACAGGGCATGGGGAGCCGGCCCGACGACGAGAGCGGCGCGCGTCAGGAAGGTGGAGCCGGTGGTGCGGGGAGGTCTGTGGCTCAGACGCCGAGGGCGGGGAAGAACACGGCGTCGAGGTAGTCGGTGAGGAAGGTCCGGTCGGGGGTCCGGTCCTCGATCAGCTGCCGGGCGACGAAAGCGCCGACCAGCATGTGCGGGACGAAGTCGAGTGCGGGGTTGTCCACCCTGACCTCGCCCCGTTCCACGGCCCGCCGCAACAGCGTGTCGAGTCCGGTGATCTCGGGCTCGATCAGCAGTTCCCGCAGGGCCTGGTGGAGATCGGGGTTTCCGTGGATGGCCTGGGCCAGACCCCGCATCAGCGCGGAGTCCTTCTCCATCTGACAGTCGTCGGTGCGGTCCAGCATCGCCTGGAAGTCACCACGCAGGGTGCCGGTGTCGATATCGGCGACGCTCACCGGCTTGTTGTGCCGCAGCGCCCTGGCCACCAGCTCCGGCTTGCTCCGCCACTGCCGGTAGAGCGTGGCCTTGCTGGACCGGGTCCTGGCGGCGACGGCGTCCATCGTCAGGGCGTCGTAGCCGACTTCGCGCAACAGGTCGAGGACGGCTTCGTACAGCTCCGCCTCGCGCTCAGGCGTGAGCCGGGTGCGCGTCATGGCCGACCTCCTGTCACACGCGAACGAAACGGTTTCGTACAGCTCGACCATAACCAAGCCCTTCAGCGAAACGAAATCGTTTCGCATGTGGTGTCGGTCACGATTCCGAAGAGGGTTCACCCCCTCCCACAAGTTGCCGCACCCACCCGGCACGGAAAGCATTGAAGGGTGAGTGACGACGTCGCGTATCTCCGTTTCCCGCATCTGCACGACGACTTGCTGTGCTTCGCCGCCGAGGACGATCTCTGGGTCGCGCCCCTGGTGCCGGAAGGGCACAGGCCGGAACGGTCCTGGCGGCTCACCGTCGACCGAACCAGAGTCGGTCATCCGCGCTTCTCCCCGGACGGCCGCCATATCGCGTACACGACCTGGCGCAGCCTCGACCCGGAGATCCATCTCGCACCGGTCGCCGGCGGACCGGCCAGCCGGCTGACCTACTGGGGCTCCGCCGACACCCGCGTCTGCGGCTGGGACCCGGACGGCAACATCCTGGCCGTCTCCTCGCACAGCCAGCCCTTCTCCTACTTCTCCTGGGCCTACAAGGTGGCCACCGACGGCTCCCCCGGCCGACGGCTCCCCTGGGGCCCGGTCTCCGACCTCCAGGTCGCGGACATCGAGGAAGAGCACCGCTCGCTGCTCCTCACCGGCAAGCCGCCGCACGAACCGGCCGCCTGGAAGCGGTACCGGGGCGGAGCGACGGGCCGACTGTGGCTGCACGGCAAGCGGCTGCTCGCCGACCTCAACGGCCATCTGGACTGTCCGATGTTCGTCTCGGGGCGGATCGCTTTCCTCTCCGACCACGAAGGCGTCGGCAATCTCTACTCCTGCCTGCCCGACGGATCCGATCTCGTGCGCCACACCGACCATGACGCCTTCTATGCGCGGCACGCCTCGAGCGACGGTCGCAGAGTCGTCTACCAGTGCGCGGGCGAACTGTGGATCGCCGACGATCTGACGGACCCGGGCGCGGTGCCGCGCAAGCTTGAGGTACGGCTCGGCGGCCCGCGCGCCGGACGCCGCAGCTACCAGGTGCCGGCCGCCAGCCACGTCGACGCGATCTCGGTCGACGAGACAGGACGGGCCAGCGCCGTCAACGTACGCGGCAGCCTGTACTGGCTCACGCACCGCGACGGTCCCGCCCGCACGATCGCGGACACCCCAGGCGTACGGGTACGGATGCCGGAGATGCTCGGCAGCGCGGGCCAGGTCGCCTATGTCACGGACGCGGACGGTGCCGACGCCATCGAGATCTCGTATCTGCCACGGGCGAGCGGGGGCCGGGAGCCGCGGCGGCTGGCCTCCGGTGAGTTGGGCCGCGTCCACGAGCTGGTGTCGGACCCCCTCGGTGAGCGGATCGCGATCGCCTCGCACGACGGGCGGCTGCTGCTGATCGACGCCACGGAGGAGTCCGGGGGCAGCTCCACGGCCGAAGGCTCCGGGGACACCCCGCCGGCCGAGGGCTCCGGAGAGGGAGAGACCTCCCCGGCCGAGAGCTCCGGCGGCGGAGCGGTGACGGAGCTGATCCACTCCACCAACGGGCCGGTGCGGGACCTGTCGTTCTCACCGGACGGTGCGTGGCTGACCTGGTCGCACCCGGGCATCGGCCGCTCGCTGCGGCAGATCAAGATGGCCCGGATCACCGACCGTACGATCGTCGACGTCACCAACGGCCGCTTCGAGGACGAGAATCCGGTCTTCACCAGGGACGGCCGCTATCTCGCCTTCCTCTCCTGGCGGGGCTTCGACCCGGTGTACGACGTGCACACCGGGGACCTGTCCTTCCCGCTGGGCTGCCGCCCCTATCTCGTACCGCTGTCCTCCGCGACGCCGTCGCCGTTCGCGCTGTCGCCGGACGGGCGGCCCGCGGCCGGCGGACTCGACCCGCTGGTCGACTCCGAGGACAGTACGGCGGTGATGGTCGAGATCGAGGGCCTGGAGAGCCGGGTGACGCCCTTCCCCGTGACGGCCTCCAAGTACTCCGCGCTCCATCCTGTCAGCGGTGGCGGACTTGTCTGGCTGCGCTGGCCGATCTCGGGCGCGCTCGGCGAGACCTTCGCCAATCCGGCGGACACCTCCGGACGTCCCACGCTCGAGCACTTCGACATCATCAAGGCCCGCAAGACCGAACTGGTCGGCCATCTCGACTGGTTCGCGGTGAGCGGCGACGGCAGCAGGCTGGTGGTCGTGGACGAAAGTGAGCTGCGGGCCGTCCCGGCCATGGAGCCGGGCGACAGCGATTCGACGGTCTATCTGGACCTGCGCCGGATCCTGCACGATGTCGATCCGCCGTCCGAATGGCGCCAGGCGTACGGCGAGGCGGGCCGCATCATCCGCGCGTACTTCTGGGAGCCGGGGATGTGCGGCATCGACTGGGACGCGGTGCTGGAGCAGTACCGTCCGCTGGTCGAACGGGTCGCCTCGCCCGACGAGTTCGCGGATCTGCTGCGCGAGGTGCTCGGCGAGCTGGGTACGTCCCATGCGTACGTCTCGCCGGCCCGGCGGAACGAGGGGCCGCCGCACTACCAGCGGCCGATAGGTCTGCTGGGCGTGAATCTGGTCTGCCGGGACGGGAGTTGGATCCTCGCCCGGATCCTGCCCGGCGAATCGTCGGACTCCAAGGCGCGCTCCCCGCTGGCCGGTACGGGCATCCGCGAGGGCGCGATCCTCACGCATGTCGACGGCCGCCCGGTGGATCCGGTGGCCGGTCCGTACCCGATGCTCGCGGCGGCGGGCGGCACGACGGTCGAGCTGACCTTCCAGCCGCCGGAGGGCGAGGGTCCTTCGCGCCGGGTGGCGGTGATCCCGCTGGTGGACGAGCGGCCGCTGCGGTACCAGGACTGGGTGGCCAAACGCCGTGAGGTCGTACGGGAGTTGAGTGGCGGCAAATGCGGCTACCTGCACATCCCGGACATGGGCGGCTCAGGCTGGGCGCAGTTCAACCGCGATCTGCGCCTGGAGGTGTCCCGGCCGGCACTGATCGTGGATGTACGGGGCAATGCCGGCGGCCACATCAGCGAACTGGTGGTGGAGAAGCTGACCAGGAAGATCGTGGGCTGGGACCTGACGCGCAACGCCCAGCCCGTCTCGTACGCCTCCAATGCGCCGCGCGGTCCGATCGTCGCGCTGGCGGACGAGGCGACGTCCTCGGACGGCGACATGATCACGGCGGCGTTCAAACTCCTGGGCCTGGGCCCGGTGGTGGGCAGCCGGACCTGGGGCGGGGTGGTCGGCATGACGGGCCGCCACCGCCTGGTGGACGGCACGGTGATCACGGTCCCGATGAACGCGGCCTGGTTCAACGAGTACGACTGGTCGATCGAGAACCACGGCGTGGAGCCCGACCTGGACGCGCTGCGCACCCCACTGGACTGGGCGGAGGGCCGCCATGCCCAGATGGACGACGCGATCGGCCTCTGCCTTGACCTGCTGAAGACGCACCGCCCGGCGGAGCCTCCCGGCTACGAGAACGTCCCGGACCTGCGCCGCCCGAAGATCCCGCCACGGGGGGCGTGAGGGAGCGTTGAGCCTTGGGGTACGTGTGGCTCACCGCAACTGCACCGCGTACGCGGAAGGGGCGCACCCGTCGTCACGGGTGCGCCCCTCATCCGCGCGGCACAGCGCAAGCGCTCGCGTCAGATGTCGTAGTCCTGGTGGAACTTGTCCTCGGCGTCCTGCATGGCCTTACTGGTCATGTCCTCGTCCCGGCCACGCGAAATCCGCTCCGAGGATTCCTCCCGCGGCTGCGAACCACGCTGCGGCTGCGAACCACGCTCCGGCTGCGAACCACGCTGGGGCTGAGTACCACGCTGCGGCTGAGTACCACGCTCCGGCGCCTGGTCCTTCGCACCGCTCGTCTGTCGCTTCGCCTGCCGCTTCGTCTGCTTCGCCTGCTCTTCGAGCTTCGAGGCCTTGTCCTGGAACTGGTCCTTCATGCCCATGAAGATTCACTCCTAGAAGGGTGTGAGGGGGGTCGGGGGCTGTTACGCCCCCTGGGCCTCGACCAGCGTGGCACGCAAGAACATACCTCGCATTTCGATCAATAACGCTGTGTACGGGCCTCCTCGTCCGCCGCCCCGCCCGCCCCCACGAGGCCCTTCCCGACGCCCCCCAGCCGAGGCTCGAAGCGCCGCATCTCCCGCTGCCCCACCGCCCCGATCAGCGACGGCAGATAACCCCGCACCGACTGCATTCCCCGCAGCCACCACTGCGCGTACACATGCGAGGACCGTCGTTCGATCCCGGCCACGATCCGGTCCACCGCCGGGCCGAGCGGATACGTCTTGTTCGAGGGCCACGGCAGCCGCTGCCGCAGCTCCCGCATCACCTCGTCCTGGTCCGCGCCGCGCACCATGTCCGTGTCCGTCCAGGACAGATAACCGACCCCGACCCGCACACCCTTGTACCCGACCTCCGCGCGCAGGCTGTGCGCGAACGCCTCGACGCCCGACTTCGACGCGCAGTACGCCGTCATCATCGGTGCCGGCGTGATCGCCGCCAGCGACGCGATCTGCAGGAAGTAGCCTCGGCTCTCCACCAGCACAGGCAGGAACGCCCGGCCCGTGACCGCGCTCCCGATCAGATTGACCTCGATCACCCGCCGCCACGCGACCGGGTCCGAGTCGACGAACGGGCCGCCGGAGGCGACACCCGCGTTCGCGACGACGATGTCGACCTTTCCGAAGCGCGCCTTGACCTCCTCGGCGACCCGGGCCATCGCCTCGTGGTCGGTGACGTCCGCGTACCAGTGGTCGCTCTCGGTGTGCAGCCGCTCCGAGACCTCCTTCAGCACGTCGGGCTCCAGCCCCACCAGCGCCACCTTCGCGCCGCGCGCGGAGAGCTTGCGGGCCAGCAGCTCACCCACACCCCGCGCCGCGCCCGTGACGACCGCGACCTGTCCCTCCAGGCTGGTCCTGCTCATGCGGCCTCCTCCTTGGCATTCTGCTTCACGGTCGCCTTCGCGTTCACTATCGCGTTCCCGTCCCCGTTGGCGTTCGCGTTCACGTATGTACCGGCCAGCTCACGGATCTTCGCGGTGACCACCTCCGGCGCCTCCACCGGTGTCATATGTCCCATCCCGGCGAGCTCCACGAGTTCCACGCATTCGGGCAGCGCGGCGGCCAGCCGCCGCGCGTGCACGATCGGCGTGAGCCGGTCGGCCGTGCCGGACACCACCACCGTCGGCACCCTCAACTCCCGTACGCCCGCGTCGAGATCGAGCTCGGCGAGCACATGCGCCCAGGCCACCCGGGCCGCCCGCGGACAGGCGTGCACGATACGGGCGCACTCCGCCACCCGCTCCGGCGCCGAACCGGGGCCCATCGTCCCGTACTTGAGAATGCGCTTCGAGAGCGGTGTCACCGGGCCGAGCGGGGCGCGCGCCCCGAGGATCACCCGGGTGAGCCGGGTCCGGGTCCGGCCCGCGCGCAGCGGCAGCACCAGCGAGTCCTCGACCAGCCTCGCGCTGCCCGTGCTGCACAGCAGGACAGCGGCCGCGTGCTCCGTGAAGGCGGCCCGGCCCGACGCTGCCATCAGCGTCATCCCGCCCATGGAGTGCCCGGCGAGCACAGCCTTCTCCCCCGGAGCCAGTGCCGCTCCGAGTACCGCTTCCAGGTCGTCGGCGAGCAGATCCGTACCGACCGCGGCAGTCGGCGTACGGCCGTGACCGCGCTGGTCGTAGACGACCACCCGGTGATCCGCCGCCAAGTCCCGTATCTGCGCGGCCCAGAAGTGCGTCGAGCAGGTCCAGCCGTGGGCGAGCACCACGATGGGCGCGCCCTCGGGACCGTGCACCTCGACATGGAGCCGCGACCCGTCGGCGGAGACGGCGGTCAGTTCGTGATCGGCGACGGGAGGAGCGCCCGTACGCCGCAGCAGCCGGCTCATCGCACGGCCTCCGCGGACTCCACGGACTTCGCGGACTCCACGGACTTCGCGGACTCCACGGACTGCGCGGACTCCACAGCCTCGACGGCCGGCTCGGCGCCCACGGCCGGCTCGGCGTCCACTGCCGGCTCGGCGCCCACGGCCGGCTCGGCGCCCTTCGCGTACACCCGGACGACCTCGTACTCCGCGAGGTCCACCTCACGCGTCGCCCGCCGGAACTCTCCGGTCGTCCCCGGCCAGAGCGTGGTGTTACGGCCGTTGGCGTCCAGATACCAGCTGTTGCAGCCGCCGGACTTCCACACGGTCCGCTCCATCCGCTCCTGCACCCGCCGGTTCCAGGTGTGCACGGCGGACGGCTGGGCCGCGAGCGCCACGCGCCCACCCAGAACGTTCAACTGCCGCATGTAGTCGGCCAGATAGTTCAGCTGCGACTCGATCATCAGGATCATGGAGGAGTTCCCGAGCCCGGTGTTCGGGCCGATGATCGTCATCCAGTTGGGGAAGCCCGCCGCGGTGGCTCCGCGCAGTGACTCCATCCCGTCCTTCCACGCCTCGGCGAGCGTGATCCCGTCGGCGCCCACCACACGCTCGGCGATCGGCATGTCCGTCACACGGAAGCCCGTACCGAAGATGATCGCGTCGGCCTCGGTCTCGGTGCCGTCGGCCGCTACCAGCGTCGACCCGCGTACTTCCGCCAGCCCGGAGGCCACCACGTCCACATTCGGCTGAGCGAGGGCCGGGTAGTACTCGCTCGACAGCAGGATCCGCTTGCAGCCGATGCGGTACGAGGGCGTGAGCCTGGCCCGCAGCACCGGGTCCTTGATCGAGCGGCCCATGTTGCGCTTGGCGATCGACTCGATGAGACCGAGCTCGTTCGGCCGCTTGGTGAACGCGCTGACCTGCAGTTCCCTGATCCCCCAGAGCAGCCCGCGGCGCGCGGCGCCGGTGAACGGCAGCCGGCGGTGCAACCATCGCTCGGCACCGGTGATCGCGCGGTCCATGCGCGGCAGCACCCATGGCGGGGTCCGCTGAAACAGCGTCAGCTTTGCGGCCTCCGGCTGGATCGACGGCACGATCTGGATCGCCGACGCACCGGTCCCGATCATCGCGACGCGCTTGCCGCGCAGGTCGTATTCGTGGTCCCAGCGGGAGGAGTGGAAGACCTTGCCAGGGAAGTCGGCGAGACCCGGAATCTCCGGAATCTTCGGGTCCGACAGCGGCCCGGTCGCGGAGACCACGACATCGGCGGTCAGCGTCCCCTTCGAGGTCTCGATCTCCCAGCGCAGCTCGTCCTTGTCCCAGTGCATCATCAGCACTTCATGGTTGAGGCGGATGTGGGAGCGGAGCCGGAAGGTGTCCGCGACATGCTCCAGATAGGCACGGATGTGCTGCTGCCCGGAGAAAGTGCGCGGCCAGTCGGGGTTGGGCGCGAAGGAGAACGAGTAGAGGTGCGAGGGTACGTCGCAGGCGCACCCGGGATAGCTGTTGTCCCGCCAGGTCCCGCCGACCGAGTCCGCCCGCTCCAGGACGACGAAGTCGGTGATCCCCTCGCGGCGCAGCCGGACCGCGGCCCCCAGGCCGCCGAACCCGGATCCGATCACCGCCACTCGTACGTGCTCGTGCTGGCCCATGCCGCCGCCTCCCGCTGAACGTCACAACCCTGCCAGCGATCACTGGCACAGTTGGGAGAGTAGAGCAGCAACATACCCAGCGGTAGGGGTCGGGCCGGGCGAGTTACTGCCGGTACAACATAGGCTGACCGACGTGGCAGAAGGACGAGCAGGGCGCGAGTACCGCATGCAGGAGCTGGCCAAAGAGGCCGGCATCACGGTGCGCACGGTGCGCTTCTACCGCGAGCGCGGACTGATTCCGCCACCCCGCCGCGAGGGCCGTATCGCCTGGTACGACGAGCACCATCTGGCCCGGCTCCGTACGATCGCCGCGCTGCTGGAACGCGGCCACACGCTCAACGGCATCGCGGATCTCGCCACCGCCTTCGAGAGCGGACGCGACGTCGGCGAGGTGCTCGGCCTCGGCGAACCCACCGAGGAGACGCCGGTCAGGCTCAGCCCGGAAGAGCTCGCCGACTACTTCGAGGGCGAGGTCACTCCCGAGAACCTGGCCGCCGCGCTGGACCTCGGCTATCTGGCGACGGACGGCGACGAGATCGTCCACATCAGCCGCCGCCTGCTGGACGTCTCGGCGGCACTCGTACGGGAAGGCATACCGCTCGCCGTGGTCCTGGACGCGGGCCGCCGGGTCCGCACCCACGCGGACGCACTGGCCGAACTCTTCGTCGGGATGCTGAGCGCCCACACCCCGGAGGGCGGTGCGGACCGGCTGCGTCCGCTGGCGAAGAGCGTCGTGGACGCGGAGCTCTCGATGGCGATGGACCGCCTCCTGCGCAAGACACCCGACCGGTAGCGGCCGCAGGGGACGGCCCCGCCGGACCGGCGCCGCGGACGACAGCCGGTACGGCTCTAGCTCGCGCACCGCCACAGCCCGTGCGCCGGCCCCGCTCGGCACCGCCACAGCCCATGGACCGCTACCGCTCGTGCACCGCCACAGCCCATGGACCACTACCGCTCGTGCACCGCCACAGCCCATGGACCACTACCGCTCGTGCACCGCCACAGCCCATGGACCGCTACCGCTCGTGCACCGCCACAGCCCATG
>NZ_JBEZKA010000009.1:0-53837 GCF_040651435.1 Streptomyces sp. NPDC048479 | reverse complement strand
CATGGACCGCTACCGCTCGTGCACCGCCACAGCCCATGGACCGCTACCGCTCGCGCGCCGCCACAGTCCGCAGACCGCTACCGCTCGTGCACCGCTAGAGCTCGTAGACCGCCGTCACCGGCGCATGGTCGCTCCACCGCTCCCCGTGCGTCGCCGCCCGCTCGACCCACGCCTTCACCGCGCGCTTCGCCAGACCCGGCGTCGCCACTTGGTAGTCGATCCGCCAGCCCGTGTCATTGTCGAAAGCCCGCCCCCGGTACGACCACCAGGAGTACGGACCCTCCTCGTCCGGATGCAGCGCGCGCACCACGTCGACGTACTCCGCCTCGTCAAAGACACGGGTCATCCACTCCCGTTCCTCGGGCAGGAAACCGGAGTTCTTCTTGTTGCCCTTCCAGTTCTTGAGGTCGGCCTCCTGGTGCGCGATGTTCCAGTCGCCGCAGACCACAACCTCGCGTCCGTCAGCCGCCGCCCGCGCCTTCAGCTCGGTGAGGTACGGCAGGAACTCCGCCATGAACCGCGTCTTCTCGTCCTGCCGCTCCGTCCCCACCTCGCCCGACGGCAGATAGAGGCTGGCGACCGTGACGCCGGGCAGATCCGCCTCGACATACCGACCGCTCGCATCGAACTCGCTCGACCCGAACCCGATCCGCACCTGGTCCGGCTCACGCCGCGTGTAGAGCGACACGCCCGCGCGGCCCTTCGCGGCGGCCGGGGCATGCACCGTGTGCCAGCCCTCCGGCTCGCGGACCTCGTCGGGGAGCTGGTGCGCCTCGGCCCGTACCTCCTGGAGGCAGATGGCGTCGGCGGCGGTACCGGCCAGCCACTCCACAAAGCCCTTCTTGGCCGCGGCGCGGAGACCATTCACATTCACGGTTGTCACGGTGAGCATCCCGGCACCCTACCGAGCACCACACCGACAGCCCGCATTGCATACATGTACGATCGTCCGCATGATTTTCCGCCACGTGCCCTTCGACCACCCCGATGCCGTCAAACTCAATGACCAGGTGCAGCTCGAATACGCCGAGAGGTACCAGAGCGAGGGCGATGTCACACCGCTCGACGCCACGATGTTCCTGCCGCCGCGCGGCCTCTATCTTCTCGCGTACGACGATCACGACCGTCCCGTCGCCAGCGGCGGCTGGCGCTCGCAGGAAGCAGGCGGCGAGGGCTACAGCGACGGAGACGCGGAGCTCAAGCGCATGTATGTGATCCGCGAGGCGCGTGGTCTGGGCTTCGCCCGCCGGATCCTCGCCGCGCTGGAGGACGACGCCCGCGCCGCCGGCCGTACCCGGATGGTTCTGGAGACCGGCACCAAGCAGCCCGAGGCGATCGCCCTTTACACCTCGTCCGGCTATCTGCCGTGCGCCAAATTCGGCCACTACCGCCATCACGACGAGAGCCGCTGCTTCGCCAAGCCTTTGTCGCGCCCCTGACATAAGCGCGATTCCCGTGGCACTCTGCCTCACGCACGCCGATCCGCACCGCCTCATCCCCCACCCTGCCCGCGCGACTCCATGCGCGGGCACGGCAGAAGGAGACATGCGTGAGACGCCATCGCACCGCCGCCGGGATCCTGTTGACCGTCGGCACCCTGCTCACCGGAGCGCTGTCCGCCACCACAGCAGGCGCAGCCCCCGCTCCGTCCCCCACACCCACTGTCTTCAAACAGCAGCAGACACAGGGCTTCTGGACCGCGGAGCGGATGCGCAACGCCACTCCGCTCGATCTGATCCAGGCCGTCCCCGGCTCGGTCAGAGCCCCGCGGTCCGGTAGCAAGGAGACGGTCGTCCCGCCGACTGCCGTATCCCCCACCGCCTTCCCGCAGGCCGGCGGCGCGTGGACGGGCGGCGGCGCCGTGGTCAAGACGTCCGGCCGGGTGTTCTTCACCTTCCAGGGCCGTACGGCATCCTGCTCCGGCGACTCGGTCACCAGCCAGAACGGCAGCACAGTGATCACAGCGGGCCACTGCGTGAAGTACCAGGGCAGTTGGCACACCAACTGGGTCTTCGTGCCCGCGTACAACAACGGCCAGGCGCCGTACGGTCAGTGGTCCGCCACCAAGACGTTCTCGACGGACCAGTGGGTGGCGAGCGAGGACATCAACTACGACGTCGGCCTGGCCGTCGTCGCCCCGCTGAACGGCAACAAACTCGCCGATACGGTCGGTGCGCAGGGCCTGAGCTTCAACGGCGGCTACAACAAGCCCATGTACGCCTTCGGCTTCCCCGCGGCCGCCCCGTACGACGGCACAAAGCTGATCTACTGCAGCGGCAACAGTTCGAAGGACTTCCTGTTCTCAAAGGACCACAGCCTGGGCTGCAATATGACGGGCGGCTCCAGCGGCGGCCCCTGGTTCACCTCGTTCAGCGAGGCCACCGGCACCGGACTGCAGGCATCGGTGAACAGCTTCGGCTACACCTTCCTGCCGAACCGGATGTTCGGCCCGTACTTCGGCAATGAGGCCAAGGCCGTCTACGACAAGGCCCAGACCTCCTGATCCCTTCGGGTGCCGGCCGGGGCCGCTCAGCCCCCGCCGGTCCCGCGCGCGTTCGGGCCGGGTCAGCGCCGCCCGCTGCCCGCAGGCACGCCGTCACCGGCCGCACCCGCCATCTCGTCCTCGTCCTCGCCCTCGGTGTCCACATGCGGCAGGATCCGGTCCAGCCACCGCGGCGTCCACCAGGCCGCCCGCCCCATCAGCGTCATCACCGCCGGCACCAGCAGCAGCCGCACCACGGTCGCGTCGATGAGCACGCTCACGGCCAGGCCCAGGCCCAGCATCTTGACCACGATGTTGTCGCTGACCACGAAGGCGGCGAAGACGCTCACCATGATGAGCGCGGCGCAGGTGATGACGCGTGCGGTGATCTCCAGCGCGTGCGCGACGCTCGCCTTCGGGTCGCCGGTACGCAGCCAGGCCTCGTGCACGCGGGAGAGCAGGAAGATCTCGTAGTCCATGCTCAGCCCGAAGACGATCGCGAACATCATCATCGGCACATAGCTCTCGATGGGCACCTTGCCCGACACACCCAGCGCCGGGCCGCCCCAGCCCCACTGGAAGACAGCCACCACAACTCCGTACGAGGCGGCGATGGACAGGACGTTGAGCACGGCCGCCTTGACCGCGACCAGCAGCCCGCGGAAGACGATCAGGATGATGAGGAAGGCGAGGGCGACCACCACGGCAATGATCAGGGGCAGTCGGCTGGAGACGATGTCCAGGAAGTCGACCTGGGCCGCGGTCGTCCCGGTGACATAGCCCTGTGCGGAGGTGCCGTTGACGGCCTCGGGCAGGACGTCGTCGTCCAGCCGGTTGACCAGCTCTGTGGTGACCTCGTCCTGCGGCGCCTGCTGCGAATAGGCGGTGCCGACCAGTACGTCTCCGTCCTGAGTGGGCTTCAGCGGGGTGATCACGGCGGCCCCGGACACATGGGCGAGCGCCTTCTGAGCCTGTGTCGCGAGCGCCGCGCGGTCGGCGGCCGGCACCGAGCTCTGGTCGATGACAAGGGTAATCGGCCCGTTGGACCCGGGGCCGAAGGCGTCGGACATCAGGTCGAACGCCCGCCGGTCCGTGAAGGACTTCGGGTCGGCGCCGTCCCCGATGTGGCCGAGCTGGATGGAGAACAGCGGGATGGCGAGCACGGCAATGACGACCACCCCGCCGGTCAGGAACCACCACGGCCGTCGCTCGACGCGCTGCGCGTACCGGCGCCAGCTGCCGTGCTCCCCGGCGCCCGGCTCGACGCCCGGCACGGCGTCCGTCTCCGCGACCGGCTTGCGCACCCGGTACTTGTCGATCCGCCGGCCGATCAGCCCCAGCAGCGCGGGCACCAGGGTGAGCGCGCCGGCGACCGCCGTGATCACGGTGACGGCGGCCGCCACCCCGAGTTTGGAGATAAAGCTGACCCCGGAGACCGACAGTCCCATCAGAGCGATGATGACCGTGCATCCCGAGACGAGCACCGCCCGGCCGCTGGTGGCCACCGCCTTGCCCGCGGCGACCACCGGATCGGCGCCGTTCATGAGGTTCTGCCGGTGCCTGGTGATCAGGAACAGCGCGTAGTCGATGCCCACGCCGAGGCCGATCATGGTGGCGAGCGTGGGTGAGACGGTGGCGAAAGTGAACGCGGCGGCGAGCAGCCCGAGGCAGGCAAGCCCGCAGATCACGCTGATCAGCGCCGTCAGCAGTGGCACACCGGCGGCGAGCACACTCCCGAAACCGATCAGCAGAACGAGGATCGCCACGCCGAAGCCGATCAGCTCACTGATCCGGTCGTTGGCCGCCGGCCTGGCCAGCTCACCCAGCGGGCCGCCGTACTCCACATCCACCCCGGCGGAGCGCAGCGGCTGGACGGCCGTGTCCACGCCGTCGAGATACGACTTCTCCAGAGTGGACGGCTGCACATCGAAGCGGACGGTGATGTACGCGGTTGCGCCGTCCGTGGACAGGGGGCCGATGTTCTGTCCGGACGGCTGTTGCGGGGGCGGCGTCGAGCCCGGCGGAGGCAACGGGTTCTGCGCGGACAGCACATGCGGCAGCTTCTGGAGGTTGGCGATCACCGTGGACATCTGCGAGGCGAAGCCGGTGAGCGGTTTGGCCGTGTCGCTCAGGACGATCTGGGCCGCGTAACCGCCGGCAGCGGGATCGTGTTCCTTGAGCACCTCCCGCCCCTCCGTCGACTGGACGCCGGGCAGCGAGAAGTTGTCGGAGTATTCGCCGCCGTACGCGTGCTGCAGAACCTGCAGGCCCGCGAGGGCGACGAGCCAGGCAAGGATGACGACCGCACAGCGGCGGGCGCACCATTCACCGAGCCGCCGCAGCAGGCCTTTGCGGACCGCGGGGGCGGGGGCAGGGGCAGAGGCGGAGGATGCGGCCGGGGAGTCGTGCGGGGGCTGAGCCAACGACATGCCTTTCTCCCGACGGGAACCGGCGCACGGATGGCTTCCGAGGTCTGGAGGTGCTCTCTCCGACATCGGTCCAGAGAAAGACACAGCGGACATTCAGCATTAAAAGCCCGATCCGCCCGCGCGGCATGCGCACTTCCGTGTGGAAGGCGCCCCTTGAGCGTTGGTCGGAGTCAGCTCACTTCGGATGCGTGGAGCCGAGTGCGCCGGGACTTCTGGGCACCCAGCCGGGTACGGCCGCCACCTGCTTCGGATTGGGCTCGCGCATCAGCGCGCGCCAACCGTCCTGGCCGCCGTTGCCGTCGAGCCGGACGTCAATGTCCTTGATCTGTCCGGTGTCGTGGAAGTACAGCACCACCATTTGGCGAGGATCCGCTCGATCGGGTTGCGCGTGCCGCGACAGCGGGCCAGGACATCGTCCAACGTGGTGTGGCTATTTCCTCGGTCTCTTGCGTCGAACACCGCGCGAATCCGGTGACTTTCGACAAGCAGAGGCGCGAACGACGAGATCCCGGTCAGACGGTGACCGTCTGACCGGGATCTCGTGAACAGCGTTGTTGTTTTGTGGACCTGTGGGGATTTGAACCCCAGACCCCCTCGATGCGAACGAGGTGCGCTACCAGACTGCGCCACAGGCCCTTGCAACGAGTGAAACCTTAGCACCCCCATTGGGGTGCTTGGAAATCCGTTCCCTCGCTGGTCACGGAAGCAGGCCGGCGGAGCCGGGACGCTTCCGCTCTCACTCGTTGGCGGCGCGCGGCCGGTCCTCTTCCGCGTACTGGTCGAAGAGCGGCGTACGGCCGCGGTCCCGGGTTCGGCGGGCCGGGGACGTCCGCTGGCGCGGAGGCGCATCGGCCGGCGGCTCCGCTTCCTGGGTCGGCTCCGCGGTCGAGGAGCGCGCCGAGCTCCAGGTCTCCGGGTCGCTGAAGTCCACACTGCTCGTTGCGCGCGGAGCGACCGGAGCGGTGACGTACGTCGGCAGCGGGACCGGGACCGGGTCCCAGCTGTCACCGCGCGCCGGGCCGCGTTCGCGCTGCTGGTCGACCCACTCCGCGTGGTCCGTCTGCTCGACCAGCGCGCGGCGTCCTGCCTCCTGCGGGGAGAGCGTGACGGGGGGTTCGGGCTCGGGGCGCGTCTCCTGCTCCTCGTCCGGCTCGACCGTGGACCCCGCCGCGGCCTGGTGCCGGCGCGGATGGTTCTCGCGCAGCCTCTGCGCCGCAGCCTCCGCCCGGCGCCGGTCCATGGTGAACGCGAAGCGCCGCCGCTCCTTACCGCGCAGATGCACGATGTACACGCTGAGGAGCACCGCGGGGAGGGCCGGGGCCCACAGGAGGCCGAGCCCGCCGACCGCGGCCACGATCGCGCCGAGGGTGAAGGCGAAGAAGAGGACCACGATGGCGCGTCTGCGGCGGGCCAGGACCTTGGTACGGCGGGCGCGCTCGGCGGCGGCGCCGTTCGGACGCGGACGCCGGGCGCCGGGCCGGGCCGACGGCCGGGACTGTGCCGGGGCCTGGGGCGGTTCCGCCTGCGCGGGCACCGGGCGGGCAGGGACGTCGAGCCGGGCTTCGGTACGGGCCGGGGGCGTGGCGAAGGCCCGGACGTCCACGGAACTCAAACGGTCCGTGGCCGCGTCCGGGTCCACGTCGGCCCCCGCCTCCTCGGCCGCGCGCTCTCGCAGCTCCTTGGCGTACCGGCGCTCCATCGCCCCGCGTCCGGACAGCAGCCGGATGGCGGTGGAGAAGCGTTCCGTCGGACGGGCTTCATTGAGCTCGTCCTGCCTGCGGAGCCACATCGGCACCAAGTAGGCGGCCCAGGCCCCGACAATGACTGCGTAGATGAGGCCACTGCTGCTCACACTTCACACCGTAGAGGGGTTCGCATGAGGGCATCCGCCAATTGGCCCGGTGTGTCGCACGATCTGGCTGATATCACGGACTTTTTTTGTGATTGTTCAGATCAGTTCATGGCTGACGGCGATCAATTTCGAACATTTATTTTATTTCCCGTGACGTTCCGGGTCGTGCCTGGTGCCAGCGGCGGAGCAGTCCCTCCGGTACCTCTTCGGCCGTGAGCGCGAAGACCAGGTGGTCCCTCCAGGCACCGTCGATGTGGAGATATCGGGGCCGCAGTCCCTCTTCGCGGAATCCGAGTTTCTCCACGACCCGGCGGCTGGGGCCGTTCTCCGGGCGAATGCAGACTTCGATGCGATGCAGTCCGACCGTACGGAAGCAGTGGTCTACGGCGAGGGCGACGGCCGTCGGCATGACGCCGCGGCCCGCCACCGCCCGGTCGACCCAGTAGCCGACATGCCCCGAACACATCGAGCCCCAGGTGATCCCGGCGACCGTCAGCTGACCGACGAGCTGTCCCCGGTACTCGATGACGAAGGGCAGCATCCGCCCGGCGTTGGCCTCGGCGCGCAGATGGCGGACCATCTGGCGGTAGGTGGGGCGCTGGGCGACCGGGCTGCCGGGGGCCGACGGCGGAATCGTCGCCTCCCAGGGCCGCAGCCAGTCGCGGTTGCGCCGGTTGACCTCGCGCCAGGCCCGCTGGTCGCGCAGCTTTATCGGACGAAGGGCGATATCGCCGTCCGCCAGGATCACCGGCCAGAACGGGGTGTTCAGCTTGGGCTCCCGGGGGTCCCCCCGGACGGAGTCCGGGGGATGGGTCTGGGGTGGTCTCCACCGCGGATCTGTTCGACGGCGTGGATCAGGAGCTTCTCCAGTACCACGAGTCCGTCGCGTACTCCGCCGGTGGAGCCGGGGAGGTTGACGATCAGGGTCCGGCCGGCGACACCGGCGAGGCCGCGGGACAGCGCTGCGGTAGGCACCCTCTCGCAACCGTACGCGCGGATCGCCTCGGGGATGCCGGGGATCTCGTGGTCGAGGACGCGGGCGGTGACGTCGGGCGTCCGGTCGGTGGGCGAGATGCCGGTGCCGCCGGTGGTGAGGATGACGTCGTACGCGGCGGCGACGCCGTCCCGCAGGGCCTGCTCGACGGGGTCGCCGTCCGGCACGACCCGCGGGCCTTCGACCTGGAAGCCGAGCGCGGACAGGCCCTCGGCGAGGATCGGGCCGCCCTTGTCGGCGTAGACCCCGGCGGAGGCACGGTTCGACGCCGTCACGACAAGGGCCCGGTACGGCGCGACCGGCTCGGTCGCCTCGCCGCCGGTCGCCTCGGGGGCGGTCGCCCGGGTGCCGGCCGCGTCGAGGTCGGCGGCTGCGATGTCGGCGGCTTCGGAGCCGGGCCCGTGGCTGTGGCCGTACACCTCTCCGGCCCGCGGTGCCGGGCTCATGACCGGATCCAGTCGCCGGACTTGCCGCCCGTCTTCTCCTCGACCCGGATGTCGCTGATGACCGCCGCCTTGTCCACGGCCTTGATCATGTCGACGACGGTGAGCGCGGCGACCGAGACCGCCGTCAGGGCCTCCATCTCGACGCCCGTGCGGTCCGTCGTCTTCACCGTCGCGGTGATCTCCACGGCGTCGTCCGCGACCCGCAGATCGAGTTTCACGCCGGAGACTGCGAGCGGGTGACAGAGCGGGATCAGATCGGGCGTGCGCTTGGCGCCCATGATGCCCGCGATACGGGCCGTGGCGAGTGCGTCGCCCTTGGGGACGCCCTCACCGCGCAGCAGTTCCACGACCCGCGGTGATACCAGGACCCGGCCGCTGGCGCGGGCGGTACGTGAGGTGACGTCCTTTCCGGAGACGTCGACCATGCGGGCCGCCCCCGCCTCGTCGATGTGCGTCAGCCTGTCGTGCGTGCTCATTGGTGCGGCGCTCCCGGTCCGGGCCCTCAGGGCCTGTGTGGGCAGACACGGTACCGCCACCGCACGCAGGTCACCCGAGGAGGACCACTTCCACCTCCGCGTCGGGCTCGACCGAGGTGTCGGCCTCCGGGACGACGATCAGGCAGTCGGCATGGGCGAGCGCCGCGATCAGATGGGAGCCGGATCCGCCGACCGGGGAGACGGTGCCCGATTCGGGGTCGTACGTACCCCGCAGGAACTGCCGCCTGCCGGAGGGTGACGACAGGGCCTTGTCGGCCTTGAGCACGGCACGGGCTTTGGGCCGGTGGACGTCCTTCAGGCCCATCAGGGCACGGATCGCGGGACGTACGAACAGTTCGAAGGAGACGTACGACGAGACCGGATTGCCCGGCAGCGCCAGCAGCGGGGTGTGCTCAGGGCCGATCGAGCCGAAGCCCTGCGGCTTGCCGGGCTGCATGGCGAGCTTGCGGAAATCGATCCCGCTGCCCGGCACGTCCTGGTCGCCCACGGACGAGAGGGCCTCCTTGACCACGTCGTACGCGCCGACACTGACGCCGCCCGTCGTGACCAGCAGATCGGCGCGGATCAGCTGGTCCTCGATGGTGGCGCGCAGGGTCTCCGCGTCGTCCGTGACCGCGCCCACCCGGTAGGAGAGGGCGCCCGCGTCACGCGCGGCGGCGGACAGCGCGAAGCTGTTGGAGTCGTAGATCTGGCCCTCGCCCAACTTCTCGCCGGGCTGGATCAGTTCGCTGCCGGTGGAGAGCACGACGACACGCGGACGGGGCCGTACGCGCACGGTGCCGCGGCCGATCGCGGCGAGCAGTCCGATCTGCGGCGGGCCGAGGACCGTGCCTTCCTCCAGCGCCAGATCGCCCGCCTGGACGTCGCTGCCGCGCCGGCGCACATGGGCCCCTGCCTCGGCCGGGCGGTGGACGCGGACCTCGCCGCTCGCACCCTCGGGGGCCTCGCCGGCCGGGCGCATCGTGGTGGCCGCTCCGCCGCCCGTACCGCCGTCGGTCCACTCGACCGGGACAACCGCCTCCGCGCCGGGCGGCAGCGGGGCGCCGGTCATGATGCGCGCGGCCTGGCCGGGGCCGACCGTGGTCAGACCGCCGCCGCCGGCCGCCACATCGCCGATGACCGTGAGGACCGCCGGAAACTCCTCGCTGGCGCCCGAGACGTCGGCCGTACGGACCGCGTACCCGTCCATGGAGCTGTTGTCGAAGGGCGGCAGGGCGACCGGCACCGTGACGTCCTCGACGAGGACGCAGCCCTGCGCGTCGGGCAGTTGCAGCTCGATCGGGTCCAGCGGACGGATCGCGCTGAGGATGTCCTCCAGATGGTCGTCCACCGACCAGATCGTGCTGCTCACAGCGCTACATCTCCTCGGTCACATAACTGCGAAGCCAGGTCCGGAACTCCGGGCCCAGGTCTTCACGTTCGCACGCGAGTCTGACAATCGCCCGCAAATAGTCGCCACGATCGCCGGTGTCATAGCGGCGGCCCTTGAAGACGACGCCGTGCACCGGCCCGCCCAGCTTCTCGTCCTCGGCGAGCTTCTCGAGGGCGTCGGTGAGCTGGATCTCGTTTCCGCGGCCCGGCTCGGTCTGCCGAAGTATCTCGAAGACCGCGGGGTCCAGGACATAGCGGCCGATGATGGCGAGGTTGCTCGGCGCCTCGGACGGCTCGGGCTTCTCGACCAACTTGGTCACCCTGACCACGTCGGACTCGCCGGTGGCCTCGACGGCCGCGCAGCCGTACTGATGGATCTGGGCGGGGTCGACCTCCATCAGCGCGATGACACTGCCACCCTCCCGCTCCTGGATGTCGACCATGCGGGCGAGCAGCGGGTCGCGCGGGTCGATCAGGTCGTCGCCGAGGAGGACCGCAAAGGGCTGGTCACCGACGTGCGGGGCGGCGCACAGCACGGCGTGGCCGAGGCCGCGCGGGTCGCCTTGGCGTACATAGTGCATGGTGGCGAGGTCGCTCGACTCCTGCACCTTCGCCAGACGTTCGGCGTCGCCCTTGCGGGTGAGCGCGCTCTCCAGCTCGTAGTTTCGGTCGAAGTGGTCCTCGAGCGGGCGCTTGTTGCGGCCTGTGATCATGAGTACGTCGGAGAGGCCGGCCGCGACCGCCTCCTCGACGACGTACTGGATAGCAGGCTTGTCGACGACAGGCAGCATCTCTTTGGGAGTGGCTTTCGTGGCAGGCAGGAACCTGGTTCCGAGGCCTGCGGCAGGGATAACAGCCTTGCTGATCCTGGGGTGCGACTGAGTCATGCGATGCACACTATCCGGTAAGTATGGGCTGAAGATGAGCCTCCGGTTAACTTCGTGCTCATAGAGGCGCATACGCGAGGTTTGTGAAGGTGACATGAGCGGCGACTTGTCCAGAAAGAGTGCGGTACGACGTGAACTCCTCGACGCCCGGGGCCTTCTGTCCACTGAGGACGTCCAGAAGGCCGCCACGGTTCTCGCGCGACAGGCCCTGAGTCTCCCGGAATTGACCGAAGCGGGCACGGTCGCCGCATATGTCTCGGTGGGGCGCGAGCCCGGCACGCGCGCGCTGCTCGACGCGCTGCGCGAGCGGGGCGTACGCGTCCTGCTGCCGGTCCTGAAGGCGGACAACGACCTGGACTGGGGCGCTTACAGGGGCCCGGAGCATCTGGTGCGCGCGGGCCGCGGGCTGCTGGAGCCGGACGGCGAGCGGCTGGGCGTGGACGCCGTACTCGAAGCGGATGCCGTGCTCCTTCCGGGGCTCGCGGTGGACGCGCGCGGTATGCGACTCGGCCGCGGAGGCGGTTCGTACGACCGAGTCCTCTCCCGTCTCGCAGCCGCCGGCGCCGACCCCGCGCTGGTGGTTCTGCTGTACGCGAACGAGGTGCTCGCGCGGGTCCCGGAGGAACCGCACGACCACCCCGTGCACGCGGTGGTGACACCCACGGCCGTCAGTCGCTTTACGGAGTGAGCTTGAGGGTGTCGACGGTCTTCGCCTTCACGG
The DNA here is from genome assembly GCF_040651435.1 of Streptomyces sp. NPDC048479. Taxonomy (NCBI): domain Bacteria; kingdom Bacillati; phylum Actinomycetota; class Actinomycetes; order Kitasatosporales; family Streptomycetaceae; genus Streptomyces; species Streptomyces sp. NPDC048479. The sequence continues at coordinate 42,158 of NZ_JBEZKA010000009.1, read as the reverse complement.
CCGCTTCGCCGTAGGCCCAGTCGAGCAGCTCACCGTTGGCCCACTTGTCCGTCTGGTCGGTGTAGTGCGCGCTGTACGCGTGCCCCGACGCACCGGTCAGATTGATCCAGCGTGACTTGTCCCAGTCGCCGACGTTGACAACCATCCGCATCGCCGGCACCCAGATGACGCCATAGCCGCCCGCCGCATTCCAGCCGGTGGCGTTGACCGCCGCCTCGCCGCCGCCCAGGTTCCACGGGCCGCGGTTGAGGACGAACTGCAGGAAGCCGGGACCCTCGGTACCGAGGGTCTGGTTCTTCAGCGTCAGCTGGTGCAGCCTGCCCCAGCTCCAGCTGGAGGCGTCCTTGCCGAGCTCGGCCGTCAGCTCCCAGCGGGCGTCCTCCATGGCCCTGGCGAGCAGCTGGTCCCGCGTGGTGGTGGCCGCGTCCGTACGGCTGGCCGGGGAATGCCACCACTGGTTGTTCTCGTCCTTGAGGATCCTGCGCACGACCTCGAACCAGCGGTCGCCGCCGTCCGGCTGCGCCGACTCCGCGTCGCGCTGGCCGCACTCCCGCACCCGCTCGCTGAGCTGGTCGTCCGGGGCGGAGCTGTCGGCCGGGCGGACGTTGAGGCACTCGCCCTCGACCCGCAGCTCCTTGGGCAGCTTGTTGCCGAAGGCGAGCTTGAGGACATTGCGCCAGACCCCGTTGAAGTACGCGGCGGCACCGGAGTCCGGCTCCTGGGTGTAGTCCCAGCCCTCCAGCAGCTTCTGCGCCTCGCGGACGTAGCTGTCCGAGACGTCGATCTTGAGCAGATACGGCGTCAGCAGCTTGGCGATCTCGCTGCTGTTGTCCATCTGCATGGTGCGCATGTCTTCGGTGGAGATCTTCCCGCCGCCCTGGATCTTCGACTCGATGAGGTCGTTGATCCGCTGGCTGCGGGCGCCGTAGGCGTAGTCCTTGGTCAGCAGGTACGGGTACTTCTTCGCATCGATCACCGACTGGTTGGCGGTGACGATGTAGCCGCGCTCGGGGTCGTACTCGTACGGCAGCTCATCGAAGGGGATGTAGCGCTTCCACTTGTACCGGGGGTCCCAGCCGGGAACGGGCTTCGTGCCGTCGCCCTCGGCGCGGACCGGGATCTTGCCGGGAGCCTGGTAGCCGATATGGCCCTTGACGTCGGCGTAGACGAGGTTCTGCGAAGGGACCTCGAAGTTCTTGGCGGCCGCGCGGAAGGAGTTGAAGTCCTTGGCGCGGTTGAGCTCGAAGACCGCGTCCATGGATTTGCCGGGCTGCAGCGCGGTCCACTGGAGCGCGACCGCGTATCCGGCGCCACGGTCAGGGGCTGCATTGGGGACGGGGGCCTTCTGGCCGACCTTCTCCAGCTCGCTGCTGCGGTCGGAGACCAGCGGGCCGTGACCGGTGGAGCGCACCGTGATCGTCTTGGCGGAGCCGCCCGCGACCTTGATGACCTCCTTGCGGGTCGTCAGCGCCTTCTCCTCGTTGCCCACCTGGTAGCGGTCGCCGGTGAGCTTCTCGAGGTAGAGGTCGGTGACGTCGGCACCGAGATTGGTGAAGCCCCAGGCGATGTTCTGGTTGTGACCGATGATGACGCCGGGCAGGCCGGAGAAGGTGTAGCCGGCGGTGTCGTACTGGCAGGTGGCCGAGACGGTCCGGCAGTGCAGGCCCATCTGGTACCAGAGGGAGGGCAGCGACGGCGCGAGATGCGGGTCGTTGGCAAGCATCGGCTTGTCGGTCGTCGTGTACCTGCCGGAGACGACCCAGGAGTTGGAGCCGATGCCGCTGCCGCTGGGGCCCAGCAGGGCGGGGATCGTGTCGAGGGTCTTGGAGAGCGCGGAGAGCTGGGAGTTGAGGCCCTCGGCTGCGCCCGCCGCGCTGTTCCCGCCGCCGCTGCCGCCGTTGGACCCGTCATACGGCTTGGCCGCCGGGTCGAACTTCCCGGTCGCGGGGTCTATACCGCCCCTGTCGACAATCGGCTTGTTCCGGTCGTACGGATAGGCCGGATACAGGTCCTTGATCTGCTTCTCACTCAGCCTGCTCGTCAGCAGTGAGCGGTCGATCTCCTCCTGCATATTGCCGCGCAGGTCCCAGGCCATCGCCTTGAGCCAGGCCACCGAGTCGACGGGCGTCCACTGCTCGGGCTTGTAGTCATTGCTGAAGGCGAGGGCGGCGTACTCGACCGAAAGGTCCTTGCCCTCGCGGCCCTTGAGGTAGGCGTTGACGCCGTCCGCGTACGCCTGGAGGGACTTCTTGGTCGCGGGCGTGAGGAGGGTGTCGTACTCCTTCTGCGCCACCTGGCGCCAGCCGAGAGTGCGCAGGAAGGCGTCCGTCTCCACCTGTCCCGAGCCGAACATCTCGGAGAGCCGGCCGGCCGTCATATGGCGGCGGACGTCCATCTCCCAGAAGCGGTCCTGCGCCTGGACGAAGCCCTGGGCGCGGAACAGGTCTTGGTCGCTGTCCGCGTAGATCTGCGGGATGCCGTAATTGTCGCGTCTGACCTCGACCGGGCCGGAGAGGCCGTCGAGTTTGACCGTTCCGGTGGTCTGCGGGAACGAGGCGCGCACGGTACTGATGCTCCAGTACGTCCCATATCCGACACCCGCGACAAGCGCCAGCACCAGGACGATCACGAGCAGGCGGGCGCGTCGCCCCTTCTTCTTCTTGGGGGAAGAGGCGGTTGTGTTGGCGGGCATCGCTGTCCTTCGAGGCGCAGGCTGGTCCTGGAGTGCTGGGAGCAACCATAGGCGCAGCGCTCCACCGGCCCGGACGCGGTATCCGTAAGGCGACAGCCGGACCCCCGCTCGCACGGATGATCGACCCGTCAAGGAAACGTTAAAGATTAGGTAAGGTAACGAAGTGTCGCCGGCTGGATGAGCGATCCGGCGTGAAGGCGCTAGGGAAGGATCGGCCACTGACTGTCCACCAGCTCAACGAACTCCTGCTCATCTGCTCGCTCGTTCTGCTCATCGCCGTCGCGGCGGTACGCATCTCGTCCCGCAGTGGGCTCCCCAGCCTGCTGCTGTATCTCGGGATCGGGATCGCGATCGGGCAGGACGGCATCTTCGACGTCAGGTTCGACGACGCCGGACTGACGCAGGTGATCGGCTATGCCGCACTTGTGGTGATCCTGGCCGAGGGCGGCCTGGCCACCAAGTGGAAGGAGATCAAACCCGCGTTGCCCGCGGCGGTCGTGCTGTCGACCGTCGGCGTCGCGGTGAGTGTGGGCATCACGGCGGCCGGAGCGCACTATCTGGTCGGGCTCGAGTGGCGGCAGGCGCTCATCATCGGCGCGGTCGTGTCCTCGACGGACGCCGCGGCGGTCTTCTCCGTACTGCGCAAGGTGCCGCTGCCGTCCCGGGTGACCGGTGTGCTGGAGGCCGAGTCGGGCTTCAACGACGCCCCTGTGGTGATCCTGGTGGTGGCCTTCTCGACGCCAGGTCCGGTCGACGACTGGTACGTACTGGTCGGGAAGATCGCGCTGGAGCTGGCGATCGGCGCGAGCATCGGCCTCGCGACGGGCTGGCTGGGCGCGTTCGGGCTGCGGCATGTGGCGCTGCCCGCCTCGGGTCTGTACCCGATCGCGGTAATGGCGATCGCGGTGGTGGCGTACGCGGCCGGCGCCATGGCGCACGGCAGTGGCTTCCTCGCCGTCTATCTCGCCTCGATGGTGCTCGGGAACTCCAAGCTGCCGCACGCGCCGGCGAACCGCGGATTCGCGGAGGGCCTCGGCTGGATCGCGCAGATCGGCATGTTCGTGCTGCTCGGTCTGCTGGTGACGCCGCACGAGCTGCTCGACGACTTCTGGCCCGCGGTCGTGGTGGGTCTGGTGCTGACCATGGTGGCGCGGCCGCTGGAGGTCTTCGTCAGCCTGCTGCCCTTCCGTATTCCGTGGCAGGAGCAGGTGCTGTTGTCGTGGGCGGGACTGCGCGGCGCCGTCCCCATCATTCTCGCCACCATCCCGCTGGTCACCTCCATCGACGGGAGCGACCGGGTCTTCAACATCGTCTTCGTCCTGGTCGTCGTCTACACCCTGGTCCAGGGACCGACGCTGCCCTGGCTGGCGAAGGCACTGCGGCTCGGCGGCACGTCCGACGCCGCCGATCTGGGCATCGAGTCGGCGCCGCTGGAGCGGCTGCGCGGGCACCTGCTGTCGGTGGCGATCCCGAAGGGATCGAGGATGCACGGCGTGGAGGTCGCGGAGCTGCGGCTGCCCGCGGGCGCCGCGGTCACCCTGGTCGTACGCGACGGGAAGAGCTTCGTACCGCTGCCGTCCACCGTGCTGCGGCGGGGTGACGAGCTGCTGGTGGTGGCGACGGATCCGGTGCGGGACGCCGCGGAGCGGCGACTGCGGGCGGTCGGACAGGGCGGAAAGCTGGCCGGCTGGCTGGGAACGGGCGGAACCACCGGAGGAAGATCCACGGGAAGATCCGGTTAATCACAGGCGATCTTGGAATGTGTGAGCTATTTCCCAGGTACGAATCGAAGATTCCCTGTAGCATCAAGGCACACTGATCGACCAACTCTGCCTGACGCAGAGCTGGCGCGACCGTATGGCGGCCGCGGAGCCCTCGCAGTGGGCCCCGGTATCTACCGCAGTTCAGCGCAAGAGGACAGCTCTCGGCGGCTCACGTGCGTCTCGTACCACAAGTACGACGCGTACCAGGGGAGCGCTACCAGGCGGCAGAAAGGCACGGACCGTGGCATCCACGGTCAACCACCGTCCTGGATACGGGCAGCTCCTGCGCACACCCGGCGCCTGGACATTCCTGCTCCCCGGCTTCCTGGCGCGGCAGCCCTTCGCGATGCTGACCATCGGCATCGTCCTGCTGGTGCAGCAAACCACCGGTTCGTACGGCAGCGCCGGCGCCGTCGCCGCCTTCACCGGTGTCTCCATGGCGCTCTTCGCGCCGCAGAGCGGCAAGCTCGCGGACCGTTTCGGACAGCGGGCCGTACTGCTGCCCGGCGTGCTGGTGCACGCCGCTTCCGTGTCCGCGCTGACGGCGCTCGCGCTGGCGCACGCGCCCCTGTGGGCGCTGTTCGTCGCGGCCGTGCCCACGGGTGCTTCCGTACCGCAGGTCGGGCCGATGGTGCGAGCCCGCTGGGCGGCCAAGCTGGAGGGTTCGCCGCTGATGTCGACGGCGGCCGCCTTCGAATCCGTGACGGACGAGTTCACCTTCGTCGTCGGACCTGTGCTCGCGACCGCCCTGTGCACCGGGTTGCACCCGGCGGCCGGACTGATCGCCGAGGCGACACTGACGCTCGCCGGCGGTCTGCTCTTCGCCGCCCAGAGCGGCACGCAGCCTGCGGTACGCCCCAAGGCGACGGCCGCCGAACCGCACGCGTCCGCGCTCTCCGCCCCGGGAGTGCGGGTGCTGGCCGTGGCCTTCCTCGGCATCGGTTCGGTCTTCGGTGGAATGCAGGTCTCGCTGACCGCCTTCGCCGAGGAGATCGGCAACCCCGGCGCCAACGGACTGCTGTACGGAATCTTCGCGGCCGGCAACATGCTGGCCGGCATCGCCTGCGGTGCCATCGCCTGGAAGAGCGGGCCGCGGCGGCGGCTGGTGCTCGGCTACGCCGGGCTGACACTGGCGGCCTCCGCGCTGTGGGCGGTGCACTCCGTGGCGCTGCTCGCGGGGCTGGGACTGCTGGTCGGCCTCTGCATCGCGCCCGCCCTGATCAGCGGCTACACGCTGGTCGAGTCGCTGGTGCCGGCCTCGGCCCGTACCGAGGCCTTCACCTGGCTGACGGGCGCCGTGGCGCTCGGTCAGGCGGCGGCCGTGACGGTGGCCGGGCGGCTGGCCGACGAGAACGGCGCGAGCGCCGGATTCGTGGTACCGCTGGTGGGCACGTTGCTGGCGCTGGTCACCCTGGTTTCGCTCCGCTCGCGGCTCTCGCCGAAGGCTGCGGGGCGGATCGCGGCGCGTGGGATGAGTCACCGCGTGCCGCTGACGGTGGACTGATCCAGCGGAATACGTCACTATGGACCGTCGTTAGCACTCATTGAGTGAGAGTGCCAGGAGGAAGACAAGTGCCGACCTACCAGTATCAGTGCACCGCATGTGGCGAGGGCCTCGAGGCGGTGCAGAAGTTCACCGATGACGCCCTGACCGTGTGCCCCGGCTGTGATGGACGCCTGAAGAAGGTGTTCTCGGCGGTGGGCATTGTCTTCAAGGGATCCGGTTTCTACCGGAACGACAGCCGTGGTGCGTCCTCGAGCAGCTCGTCCGCGTCGACGTCATCGTCGCCGGCGTCCGCGTCGTCGTCCACGAGCGCGAAGTCGTCGGACTCGAAGCCTGCCGCTTCTTCTTCCTCGACGTCGGCTTCCTCTTCGTCGGGCTCGTCCTCGAGCTCCAGCGGCAGCTCCGCCGCCTGACACAGTTCGGCCGCCTGACGCCTGCTTTTCCGGACCCTGCCGTTGTGTACGGCGGGGTCCTTGGCGTTTTCGCGTACGGATAGTGTGATCGCCATGGCGACGAATGCGACCAACGCGAACGCAGAGATCGGCGTGATCGGCGGCTCGGGCTTCTACTCCTTCCTGGAGGACGTCACCGAGATCCAGGTGGACACCCCGTACGGCAGTCCCAGCGACTCACTGCTCCTCGGCGAGATCGCCGGGCGGCGGGTCGCCTTCCTGCCCAGGCACGGACGCGGCCACCATCTGCCGCCGCACCGCATCAACTACCGCGCCAATCTGTGGGCGCTCCGGTCGGTGGGCGCGGGGCAGGTGCTGGGGCCGTGCGCGGTGGGCGGGCTGCGGCCGGAGTACGGTCCCGGGACGCTGCTCGTGCCCGACCAGTTCGTGGACCGCACGAAGGCACGTGCGCAGACGTACTACGACGGTCTGCCGTTGCCGGACGGGACGATTCCGAACGTGGTGCATGTGTCGCCCGCCGATCCCTACTGCCCGGATGGGCGCAAGACGGTGCTCGCGGCCGCGCGCGGGCGGGACTGGGAGCCGGTGGACGGGGGGACGCTGGTGGTGGTCGAGGGGCCGCGCTTCTCCACCAGGGCGGAGTCGCAGTGGCATGCGGCGATGGGCTGGTCGGTGGTCGGCATGACCGGGCACCCGGAGGCGGTGCTCGCCCGTGAGCTGGGGCTCTGCTACACGTCGATGACGCTGGTGACGGACCTGGACGCGGGGGCCGAGACGGGTGAGGGCGTCTCGCAGGGAGACGTGATGAAGGTCTTCGCCGCAAGTGTCGACAGGCTGCGCGCGGTGCTCTTCGACGCGGTTGCGGGGTTGCCGGCGGGTGAGACGCGTGACTGTATCTGTTCGCATGCGCTGGACGGCATCGACACGGGGCTTCAGCTGCCGTAGACCTTCGGCCCGATGCGGTGAACCCTCCTGCGGGTGAGGGAGTTGTCCACAACGCCGGGGTCGTCCACAGGCGTCGGCGGGATACGCGCGGAGAGTGGATCGTGAGGAGTGGTCAGTCCAACTCCACTCCTCACGGCAGGCGGTGTGTGTCATGTCGCTTCCCCCTCCTTCTCTCCCTCCCCTCCCTTCCCCTCTGTCCGCTCTCCCTTCTTCTTCCCTCCCTTCTCCGCTCCCTCCTCTCTCTTCTTCCCCGGCGCCGGAGCTGCTCGGCGTGCCGCCGTTCGCCCCGCTGCGGGTGCGCGGTGGGGCGCACCGCTTGCGGCGGGCAGTGCTCCGGCGGCGACGTGCGATGGCGGCGGGGCTCGCCATGACGGCGGCGGCGCTTGCCGCTTCGGGTGCGCGTGGAGCGGATGGTGGCGGCGCCGAGGCGTTGGCTGCCGCGCCGCAGCGTGAGCGGCGGCCCGCCGCGGCGATGGTGTCCGCTCCGGTGCGTATCGCGGATGCCGCCACGGTCCGGCTGCTGCGCCCGGGAGACCGGGTGGATGTGATCGCTGCGGCCAACTCCCCTGTGGGGGAAGGCACTGCGGCGCGGGTGGTGGCATCGGGCGCCCGAGTGACCGGAGTTCCGGCGTTGCGCGGGGCTTCTCCGGACGGCGGTGCGCTGGTTGTCCTGTCTGTGCCGCGCGCCACCGCCGCGGCCCTGGCAGGCGCGGGAGCGACATCGCGACTGGCAGTGACGGTGTGCTGACTCGGATCCGGCGCCTCCGTGGTGCTGACGTACCGTCAGGCACTTTCTTCGCGTGTGCGGACTGGACAGCGCGGCTACACGCTGACGTAGGTTTCGGAGCGTTTGGCTCCGTGTCCTGCACATGCGAAGAGAGGCTCAGTGGTGAGCGAGAAGAAGGTCAGCGTCCTGGAGGGCTTCAAGGCCTTCCTGATGCGCGGCAATGTCATCGACCTGGCCGTCGCCGTGGTCATCGGCGCGGCGTTCACCCAGATCGTGAATGCCGTGGTGAAGGGCGTCATCAATCCGCTGGTAGGCGCGTTCGGCACCAAGGATCTCGACTCCTACAGCTCCTGTCTGAAGGGCACCTGCAAGGTGGTGCACGGCGAGGTGGACGGCATCAGGATCATGTGGGGGTCCGTGCTCGGCGCCACGCTCACCTTCCTGATCACCGCGACCGTCGTCTACTTCCTGATGGTGCTGCCCATGTCCAAGTACCTGGCCAGGCGGGCCGCCCGGGATGCTGCCAAGGATGGCGCGAAGGAAGTGATCGAGCTGACCGAGCTCGAGGTCCTGAAGGAGATCAGGGACGCGATCGTGGCACAGCGCGGCTCGGGCCGCGACCAGTAGCGACGGCTCAGATGTGGTGCGGCGGCTTCTCGTCGAGGAAGCGCGCCAGCTCGGCGGCGCTGTCGCCGCTCGCGAGAGGCCGCTCGCCCCACCCACGGTCCGTATCGTCCGCGGATTGCTGGTCCAGCGGATCGTCGAAGATCAGCTTCGGTTTTGGGGACTGCTGCCGCGGCTGCTCCGCATCACGCGGTCCGGGGGCGGGGGCGGTGCTCATACGTCCAGGGTACGGCGGCGAGTACAGGTGCGGGTACGGCGGCGGGCGACCTGGACGCCGGGGCGGATACGGCGGCGGCAACCTGGACGCCGCGGTGGATACGGCGGCGGGCACGGCGGCAGGTACGGCTACGGCGACCTGGACGCCGGGGCGGGTACGGCGGCGGACGACCTGGACGCCGGGGCGGGTCGGACCCGCGGGTGGCCCGGCCCGCGGCTGTGCGCGTCTCGCCCGCCCAGCAGCTCACCCTCTGCTGTGCTTGCCGCATGACTCATACGCCCGGCGCCGACCGTCCAGTGACCCCGTCGAGCATCCTGCGCCCGCTGGTCGCCCGCCGCCGCGACGAGGAACACCGCGCCGCCACCCCGCTCGAGCTCTTCTTCGACCTCTGCTTCGTCGTGGCAATCGCCCAGGCCGGTGTGCAGCTGGTGCACGCCGTCGCCGAGGGACACACGGCGGACGGCATTCTCAGCTATGTGCTGGTCTTCTTCGCCATCTGGTGGGCGTGGATGAACTTCACCTGGTTCGCTTCGGCGTACGACAACGACGACGCTCTGTACCGGGTGGTGACCCTCGTCCAGATCGCGGGAGCACTGATCCTGGCGGCCGGCGTCTCCCAGGCCTTCCAGGACCACGATTTCCTGGTCGTCTGGCTCGGCTATCTGGTGATGCGCCTCGCGCTGACCACGCAGTGGCTGCGCGCCGCCCGTGCCGCGTCCGGCGCCGAGCGGACCATGGCCCTGCGGTACGCGGGCGGCGTGATCCTCTGCCAGGGCGGATGGACCGCCCTGCCGTTCGCGCCCGAGCCGGCCCGCGGCTGGATCTTCCTGGTGATGGCGATCGCCGAGATGTGCGTACCGGTGTACGCCGAGAGAGACTTCCACACCAACTGGCACCCGCACCACATCGCCGAGCGCTACGGCCTGTTCACCATCATCGTGCTCGGCGAGACGATCGCGGCGGCCACCGGCGCCGTGAAGTCCGGAATCGACGAGAACGACGCGCTGGGCGAGGTGCTGCCGATCGCCGCAGGCGGCCTGCTGATCGTCTTCGCCGCCTGGTGGATCTACTTCGTCGTCCCGGCCCATGACCGACTGGCCTCCAACAAGCAGGGATTCCTCTGGGGTTACGGCCACTACGGGATCTTCGCCTCGGCCGCCGCGATCGGCGCGGGCATCGAGGTCGCGGTCGAGGCAGCCGTGGGCAAGACGCATATCTCCACCACCGCGGCATCAGCCGCGGTCACCATCCCGTCCGCCGTCTTCATACTGCTGGTGTGGGGACTCCACTCGCGCTACTTCAAGGTGGGGATCGCCCAGCAGCTCATCCTTCCCGTCGCCGCGCTGGCGACCCTGCTCTGTACGTTCGCCGGGGAGTGGGCGGTCCTGGCGGCCGGGGCCGTGGCGGCGGCGGCGACCGCGGCCGGCGTCACGCTCACCGCCAGGATGGCGGCCGGGTCGTGAGCGACGCCATGGCCGGGACGTAGCCGTGGCCGGGGCGCTGAGCCAAGTCCCGTGGTACGCATGGGCTTCATGGCAACAAATGACGCACCGACGGGCGGGACGACAGACGGGCCGAGGGACAGGCCGACGGACGGACAGGCCGACGGGCTCACGGACAGGCTCACGGGCGGCCTGACCGATGTGGCCGGCCTCCGGGTCGGCCACGCGCGCGTGCCGGGCGACCGCGCGCTCAGCGGCACCACCGTCGTCCTCGCACCCGAGGGCGGGGCCGTCGCCGCCGTCGACGTACGCGGCGGAGGCCCGGGCACCCGGGAGACCGACGCCCTCGACCCCCGCAACCTGGTCCAGCGCATCGAGGCCGTCGTACTGACCGGCGGCAGCGCGTACGGGCTCGACTCCGCCGCCGGAGTGATGGCCTGGCTGGAGGAGCAGGGCCGCGGTGTACGGGTCGGGCCCGAGCCCCACCATGTCGTGCCGGTCGTGCCCGCGGCCTGCGTCTTCGACCTGGGGCGCGGCGGCGACTGGCAGGCTCGCCCGGACGCCTCGACCGGGCGCGCGGCGGTGGAGGCGGCGGCCGCCACCGAGAGCGGCGCACCGGTCGAGGAGGGCGCTGTGGGCGCCGGTACCGGAGCGGTGGTGGGACGGCTGAAGGGTGGGCTCGGCACGGCCAGTACCGTCTTCGGCTCCGGGGTCACGGTCGCCGCGCTGGTGGTCGCGAACGCCGCGGGTTCGGTGATCGACCCGCTGACCGGTGCGCTGTACGGCCAGTACTTCGAGGGCCGCGTCGATTACCCGCCGACCGAGGTCCACACGGCGGCGTGGCAGCGGCTGGACGAGACGGGCCGCGCAAGCGGATGGCCTCCGCTGCCGCCGCTGAACACCACCCTCGCCGTCGTCGCGACCGACGCCGATCTCAACCGTGCCCAGGCCCAGAAGCTCGCGGGCACGGCGCACGACGGCATCGCACGCGCCGTACGCCCCGTCCACCTCCTCAACGACGGCGACACCGTCTTCACGCTCGCCACCGGCGCCGTCCCGCTCGACGCCACCAACCCCCTCGCCCTCAACGAGGTGCTCGCGGCGGGCGCGGACGTGGTGACCCGGGCGATCGTGCGGGCGGTTCTCGCGGCCCGGGGCGTCGACGGGCCCGGCGGCACCTTCCCTTCGTACCGGGATCTGTACGACATCGACTGACGTACAGGACAGCCGTGTTGACCGGGAGGACGGGAACTTCCCGCGTACTCCCCTTCGTTTTCCCGAACGCAGGACACGTTGTCAGACCCAGGGGCTACGTTTAGCAATCACCAAGTGACTTGCGGCGACGGCCTGGAGACCCACCTTGAACGATCCGTACGAGACAACCGAGATGCAGCTCGAGCGACTCCTGGGTCGGGCGCTCAACTCCTTCGATCTGCCCGACACGACAGTCGAGCGGCTCGAATCCGCGCTGGCCCATGCCAGTTCGCTGCATTCGTCGCACCACAGTGCGGCCCTGCACCGTGCCACGTACCGGCATGCCTATCTGCTGAGCGACGGCACCTCCCTGGTCCTGTGGGAGCTGGTGCACAACACCGGTCGCGACGGCGCCGAGCAGCACGAGCTCTACACCGAGGAGTCCGAGGTCCGCCTCGCCGCGTCGCGGCTGCCCGCCGGTTTCCCGGGCTTCGCCGGGCCCACGGACACCGGCCGGGACTCCGACGTCGAAGACGACGACCTCGACGCCGATCTGGAACTGCTCACCTCGCTGATGTCCGCGCCCCCTGCCCCGCTCCCCCGGATGTACGTCCCAGACGACTCCGCGGACCACGCGCGCCGCGTGCTGCGCCGCGCGGAGAACGCCGACCGGCCGGGCGAGGAGACCGCGCGCCTGCTGCGGGCCGCTTTCGCCCACCACATCACGCAGGTCTTCGGCCGCCAGTGCCGGGTGGAGGGGAAGGACGCGGGCTTCACACTGTACGAGCACGCGTTCCTGCTGCTCGACGGCACCGAGACAAGCCTGTGGGAGGTGGAGCACACGGCGACGCCCGACGGCCGCCATATGTGCGAGGTGTACGCCGCGGAGCACATAGCGCGCGAGGCGATGGAGCTGCGCGCGAGCGTGCGGTGAACCGGCGTGCGGTGAGCGTCCGCCCAACGGCCGGAGGGGACGAGGCCTGCCCCTTGGCCAAACCCTGTCTCTGATCTTGGTCAAGATCACGCCAAGCCGGCCCTCTGCCCACATTCACTCCATAAACTCCGGCCCGTCTTTGCGGCGAACGACCGCTCGGGGGAATGGAGTTCAACCATGGCTGAATCCGGCAAACGAGGAAACATCCTTCTGACCTGGGGACCTACGATCCTGTTCGGCGTTCTGCTGCCATGGATCACGTACGGAATGCTGATCGACCACGGCATCCACGAGGTCCCCGCCCTGCTGCTCATCTCCTGCTGGCCACTGGTTGAGCTGACGATCTACTTCGCCATGAAGCGGCGCGTGGACGAGTTCAGCATGCTGATCCTGATCACTCTGCTGCTGGGAGCGGTCAGCGCCCTCGCGTACAACAGCGCGAAGCTGCTCTTCCTCAAGGACTCCGCGCTGACCGGGCTGCTCGGGCTTGCCTTCCTCGTCAGCCTCACGCTCAAGCGGCCGCTGATCTTCTACTTCGGCCGCAAGTTCGGCACGGACGGTACGCCTGAGGGCATCGCCGACTGGAACGCGATGTGGGACAAGTACCCGGGCTTCCGTACCGGCCAGCGGCGGTTGACCATCGTCTGGGGCGTGACGTTCCTGGCCGAGGCGGGCGTGAAGGCCGGGCTGGTCTACGTACTGGACACGGAGACGATGGTCGGGGTCTCCAACGTGCTGCCGATCGTCATCCTGGCGGGCCTGATGGTGTACACGATCCGGGCCGGGAAGCAGGGCCGCGCGCGCCGCGAGGCGGCGGAGGCGGAAGCGGCGGCTGAAGCGGAAGCGGCAGGAGCGGCAGGAGCGGCAGCCCAGGCTCGGGCCTGAACCGTCGCTCGTCCGTTGCCAGTTGTCAGTTGTCCGTCGTCTGTCGCCCCGACGTCCCTCAGGCCGCGACGGGGACCTTCGCCTCTTCGGCGGCGGAGGTCCCGGTGACGGCAGCCTCCGTCTCCGTCCTGCCCATCCCCTTGGGCAGGATCAAGAGTCCGGCGCTCACCACCGTGCCGGCCGCGATCGCCAGCAGATACAGGAACGGGCTGCCGATCAGGTATCCGGGCATGCGGCGGACACATTCGGGCCCTGACCCGCGGCCGGGCAAGGCCCGACGACGCAGCGAGGCTCGGCCCGGGACATGTCCCGGGCCGAGCCTCGTCGTACACCTTGGCCGCGTCAGTGCGAGAGCACGGGCTCCAGGTCCACCGGGCCCTCGGTCTCCGTCTCCGCGTCCGCCCCCTCCACATGCTGCTTCGGCCGCGCTGGCAGCGCGAACATCACCAGGAAGATCACGACCAGCACCGCCACCACCCACCACAGCGAGTTCTGGAACGCGTCCGCGAAGGCGTTGCCCACCGCGCTCGGCGCGATCCGGTCGTCGATCGACCCGAAGAAGACCACCGAGACCAGGCCGAGCCCGAGTGCATTGCCCATCTGCTGCGTCGTGTTGATCAGCCCGGACGCCGAGCCCGAGTGCTCACGCGGCACGTCCGACAGAACCGCGTCCGTCAGCGGTGCCACGATCAGGCCCATCCCGACGCCCATCACCACGAGCGGCAGGCTCATCTGCCAGGAATGGATCGCCGTGCCGTACCGCCCGGCCTCCCAGATGTAGAGCAGCAGCCCTGCGGCCATCGTCACCGCGCCCCCCTGGAGCACCTTCCGGCCGAAGCGCGGCACCAGCTTCTGTACGGATATCCCGGCTGCCGCGGACACGGCGATCGAGAACGGGACACCGGTCAGGCCCGCCCGCAGCGGGCTCCAGCCGAGACCGATCTGCATGTACAGCGTCCAGACCAGGAAGAAGATCCCGCAGGCGATACCGAAGGTGAGCTGCACGGCGATACCGGCGGCGAAGCTCTTCACCCTGAACAGCGAGAGCTCGACCAACGGGGAGCCGTCCTTGCGGGTCTTCTTCTTCTCGTACGCCACGAAGGCGGCGAAGACGACCAGGCTGCCGGCCATGCACAGATGGCCCCAGAGCGGCCAGCCCAGCTCACGCCCGCGGGTCAGCGGATAGATCAGCATCAGCAGTCCGAGCGTGACCAGCGCGACGCCGACCAGGTCGAGCTTGAGCGCCTTCGGGGCGCGGGACTCGGTGATGAACTTCCGGCCCAGGATCAGACCGGCGATGCCCACCGGCAGGTTGATCAGGAAGATCGGGCGCCACTCGAGACCGAAGAGGTTCCACTGGGTCAGCAGCGCGCCGAGCAGCGGTCCGGACACCGCGCCGAGGCCGATGATCGCGCCGAACATGCCGAAGACCTTGCCGCGTTCGTGCGCCGGGAAGGTGACATGGATGATCGCGAGCACCTGCGGCACCATCATCGCGGCCGTCGCGCCCTGCAGCAGACGGGAGGCGACCAGCATCTCCTCGTTCGCCGCGAAACCGCAGAGCGCGGAGGCGAGCGTGAAGCCGGAGATGCCGATCAGGAAGAGGCGCTTGCGGCCGTAGATGTCACCGAGCCGGCCACCCGTGATCAGACCGGCGGCGAAGGCGAGCGCGTATCCGGCGGTGATCCACTGGATCGCGCCGAACGAGGCGCCGAGGTCCCGCTGCATGCTCGGGATCGCGATGTTGACGATGGTGACGTCGACCAGGTCCATGAAGGCCGCGGTCATGACGATGGCGAGCGCGATCCAGCGACGACGGTCTGATGCCGTATCCGGTACGGCGGGCTGTGAACTCATAACGGTGAATCTAGAGTGGATATAGGTCAGCCCATGTCCTAGATAGCGGGCATTCTGAAGAACATGACGGACACTCCGGCACGACTCCTGAATCTGCTCTCCCTTCTCCAGACTCCGCGCGAGTGGCCGGGCAGCGAGCTCGCCGAGCGCCTCGAGGTGAGTCCGCGCACGATCCGGCGCGACATCGACCGGCTGCGGGACCTCGGCTATCCGGTCGAGGCGACGAAGGGGGCGGTCGGCGGGTATCGCCTGGTCGCGGGCGCGGCGATGCCTCCGCTGCTGCTCGACGACGAGGAGGCGGTGGCGATCGCGGTGGGCCTGCGGGCGGGGGCCGGCCATGCCATCGAGGGCATCGAGGAAGCTTCCGTACGGGCTCTGGCCAAGCTGGAACAGGTGCTTCCGTCGCGACTGCGGCACCGGGTCACCACGCTCCAGGCGGCGACGATCCCGCTCACCCGGGGCGACGGCGCGACGATCGACCCGCAGACTCTGACCGTCATCGCGGGCACGGCGACCGGGCGCGAGCGCCTCCGCTTCGGCTACCGCGCGGGTGACGGGACCGAGACCAAACGGCAGGTCGAGCCGTACCGGCTCGTCTCGACGGGCCGTCGCTGGTATCTCGTCGCGTACGACATCGAGCGGGACGACTGGCGGACGTTCCGGGTCGACCGGGTCTCGGAACCCTTTGCCACGGGGGCGCGCTTTGTGCCGCGGGAGCTGCCGACGGGGGATGCGGCGAAGCTGCTCGGGCACTCGATGTCGCGGCAGCCGGAGTACGACATCGACGTGAGCTTCGAGGCGCCGGCGGCGTTTGTGGCGGCGCGGCTCCCGGAACATCTGGGCGCGCCGGTGCCGACGGGCGAGGAGACGTGCAGGCTGCGGGCGCGGTCCGCGGACTCGGTGGAGTGGCTGGCGCTCCGACTGGCCCTGGTGGACTGCGAGTTCACGGTCCATGGCCCGGGACGGCTGTCGGAGTACGTAACGGACCTGGCCGCGCGCCTGAGCCGCGCGGCACGGTGAGCCTCTGCTTGTGGCCCGGGGCGCGGGGTGCGGGGGTCTTGTGGCCCGGGCCCGGGGTCGTCCGGTCTTGCCCGGTGCGGGTTGCCTCCGGCGGGGTGCGGGTGCTTGTTGCCCGGGCTGCGGGGTGCGGGTTCTTGTCGGGTGCGGTCTCCGGTGCCCCTCCGGGCTCGACTCCTCGGGGTCGGCGGCGTCCAGGCTCTTGGTGCGTGACCCCGGCTTTGCCGCCAATCCCCCCACGGTTCGCCGGAGGAAACCACCCACGGAGAGCAACCACCAACGCCCCCGGCCCACGCTCCCACGTAACCCTCCCCCCGGCAGGGGGTCCGGGGGCACAGCCCCCCGTTCGGGAAGGGGCGGGATAGGGGAAACACTCCCCGGTCACCGGACAAGGGCCTCCGCCCGGGGTGACCCGGGCAGAGAAGGACCCCGGCACCGGGGGGGAAGGTACCGGGGTCCGCTTTAGGGGCGGTTACGCCGCCGCGTCGAAGCCCGTGTCGCGGGCCATCCGCTTCAGCTCCAGCAGCGCGTGCTTCTCGATCTGGCGGATTCGCTCGCGCGTCAGGCCGTGCTCCTTGCCGACCTCCGTCAGCGTGCGCTCCCGCCCGTCCTCGATGCCGTACCGCATCCGGATGATCGACGCCGTACGGTGGTCGAGCCTGCCGATCAGGTCGTCCAGCCCCTCGCTGCGCAGCAGCGTGAGCACCGACTGCTCGGGCGACACCGCCGAGGTGTCCTCCAGCAGGTCACCGAACTGCGTCTCGCCCGCGTCGTCCACCGCCATGTTCAGGCTGACCGGGTCGCGCGCCCAGTCCAGGACATCCCTGACCCGCTCCGGCGTCGAGGCGAGCTCCTTCGCGACCTCGGCCGCCTCCGGCTCGCGGCCGTTCTCGCGGTTGAACTCGCGCTGGACTCGGCGGATGCGTCCGAGCTCCTCCACCAGATGGACAGGGAGCCGGATCGTGCGGGACTGGTCGGCTATGGAGCGGGTGATCGCCTGGCGGATCCACCAGGTCGCGTACGTCGAGAACTTGAAGCCCTTGGCGTAGTCGAACTTCTCCACCGCGCGCACCAGGCCGGCGTTGCCCTCCTGGATCAGGTCGAGCAGCGGCAGACCACTGCGCGGATAGCGTCGCGCGACGGCCACCACGAGCCGGAGGTTGGAGCGGATGAAGATGTCCTTCGCGCGCTCGCCTTCGGCGACCAGCGCCTCGAGCTCCTCGCGCGTGGCACCGCCGGCATCGCTCTCCACCTCTTTGTCGAGGATCTGGCGCGCGTACACACCGGCCTCGATGGTCTGGGACAGTTCGACTTCCTTGGCGGCGTCGAGCAGCGGCGTACGCGCGATCTCATCGAGGTACATGCCGACCAGGTCGCGGTCGGCGATCTCCCCGCCCACGGCGCGAACGCTGCTTGCCCGGCCGGTCCCACTGGAGTCGGACTGACGACGGGCGACGGCACGGGTTGCCATGCGAGCTCCCTTGCTGAGTAGGTCGCGACACCCTTCCGGGTGCCCTGCATCCGATGGAAACAACGACTGGAATCGGGACAGAATTCCCAGGCGGCCCATCATTTTCGTGATCATGCAGTACCCTGTCCCGTCACCCGGGGAGGACGAATGCCGCAGGGACGTACAGAGGTGCAGGTCAGCGCGGGCACGGAAGCCGATCTCGACGCCCTCACCGAGCTTTACAACCACTACGTACGCGAGACGGCGATCACGTTCGACACGGCCGTCTTCACGCCCGAGCAGCGCCGCCCCTGGCTGCACTCCCACCCCGAAGACGGCCCACACCGTCTTTTGGTTGCTCGGGATGTCCGTTCTGCCCTCATTCTCGGCTACGCGACAAGCAGCCCTTTCCGCCCCAAGGCCGCGTACTCCACCTCCGTCGAGGTCAGCGTCTACTGCACCCCCGAGGCGGCGGGCCGCGGCATCGGCACCCTGCTCTACAAATCGCTGTTCGAGGCTCTGGACGGCGAAGACCTGCACCGCGCGTACGCCGGGATCGCCCTGCCGAACGAGGCCTCGACCCGCCTGCACACCCGCTTCGGCTTCCGCCGCATCGGGACGTACGAGCAGGTGGGCAGGAAGTTCGGGAAGTACTGGGACGTGGCCTGGTACGAGAAGAAGCTGGGCCTGGAGGGGTAGGCCGTCAAACGGCTTGGGCCGAGCCGCACTGGGCCGAGCCGGCCGAACCGGGTCGAACCAACCGAACTGGACGGACTAACCGAACTGGACGGACCGCTTCGCCAGGCCCATCCAGAAGCCCTCGATCACACTCCGCCCGCTCTCGAGCTCGCCCTGAGACGCTCCCAGCGTGACGAAGAGCGGCGCGAAGTGCTCGGTCCGCGGATGAGCCAGCCGCCCGGCCGGTGCCTTGTTCTCGAAGTCCAGCAGCGCGTCCACATCGGCCGCCGCGAGCGCCCGCTGCCCCCAGTCGTCGAACTCCGCCGACCAGCCGGGGGTCCCTTGATGCCGCAGCGCGGCCAGATTGTGCGTGAAGAAGCCGCTGCCGACGATCAGCACGCCCTCGTCCCGCAGCGGCGCAAGCCTGCGCCCGATCTCCAGCAGCTTCTGCGGGTCGAGCGTGGGCATGGAGATCTGAAGTACGGGTATGTCGGCGCCCGGGAACATCTCCACCAGCGGGACGTACGCTCCATGATCGAGGCCGCGGTCCGGGATGTCCTGCACGGGCGTACCGGCTCCGCGCAGCAATTTCCGTACGGAGTCGGCGAGTTGCGGAGCACCGGGAGCGGCGTACGTCACGCGGTAGTAGTGCTCGGGGAAGCCCCAGAAGTCGTACACCAGCGGCACGGTCTCTGTGGCGCCGAGCGCGAGCGGGGCCTCCTCCCAGTGGGCGGAGACCATCAGGATCGCCTTGGGGCGCGGCAGGCCGGCGGACCAGGCGGCGAGCTCGCCGGGCCAGACGGGGTCGTCGGCGAGCGGCGGGGCACCGTGGGAGAGATAGAGGGCGGGCATGCGCTCTGAGGTGGGGGTGGCACTCATGACAGCTCCCGGTCTACTTGAACTTTCAAGCTATCCGAACTCTAACTCCATATAGTTCAACTTTCAAGAATGGGTCGTAGAGTGGAATCCATGAACACGGCATCCACCGGCGGGGGCGACGCCGGACCGCGCTGGCTCACCGACGACGAGCAGCGCGTCTGGCGCTCGTATCTGCACGCCACCACCCTCTTCGAGGACCACCTCGACCGCCAATTGCAGCGCGACGCCGGTATGCCGCACATCTACTACGGCCTGCTCGTCCAGCTCTCCCAGGCCCCGCGCCGCCGCAAGCGGATGACCGAGCTGGCCATCGACGCCAAGATCACCCGCTCCCGGCTCTCGCACGCGATCGCACGTCTGGAGAAGAACGGCTGGGTACGTCGTGAGGACTGCCCCTCCGACAAGCGCGGGCAGAACGCCGTACTGACGGACGAGGGCTTCCAGGTCCTGCAACGGACCGCACCCGGCCATGTAGAGGCCGTACGCCAGGCGATGTTCGACCGGCTCACGCCCGAACAGGTAGGGCAGCTGGGCGAGATCATGCGGATCATGGCCGAGGGGCTCCAGCCGCAGGACTCGGGCGCGGACCTGCCCTGGCTCCGCTGACGCACCACGCGAAGGGCCCTGCCCGGGTTCACCACCCGGGCAGGGCCCTTTCCGCTTGACCTCTCAGCGTCCGCCGAACTCGCGTCAGTGCGCGACGACGGGAACCTTGATCTCGTCCTCGACACCGTCACCCGAGGCCGCGGTGACCGAACCGGCCCCCGGACGCCCGGTGTTGATCAGCGTGAGGGCGATCGCGGAGGCGGTGGCGAGGATGCCGACCGCCCACCAGATGGCGCTCGAGTAGCCGTGCACCATGGCCTGCGCCTGCAGCAGCTGCTTGTTGGTGGCGCCCGCCGCGTGCGAGGTGATGTACGCGGTCGTGGCCGAGGCGGCGATGGTGTTCAGCAGTGCCGTACCGATGGCACCGCCGACCTGCTGCGAGGTGTTGACCATGGCGGACGCCACACCGGCGTCCTCCGGACGCACCCCGTGCGTGGCCAGCGACATGGCCGGCATGAAGGCCGTACCCATGCCCAGACCCAGCAGCAGCTGCGCGGGCAGGATCAGACCGGCGTAGGAGGAACCGACGTCCAGCTGCGTCAGCATCAGCATGCCGACTCCGGCGACCAGGAAGCCCGGGCCCATCAGCAGCCGCGGCGCGACCCGGGTCATCAGCCGGGCACCGATCTGGGTGGAGCCGGTGATCATGCCCGCGATCATCGGGAGGAAGGCGAAGCCGGTCTTGACCGGCGAGTAGCCCCTGACGATCTGCAGGTAGTAGGTGAGGAAGAGGAACAGCCCGAACATCGCGATGATCGCGAGGCCCAGCGAGAGGTAGACACCGCCGCGGTTGCGCTCGGTCAGGACGCGCAGCGGCAGCAGCGGCGACTTGACCTTCGCCTCGGTGAGGACGAACGCGGCGAGCAGCAGGGCGGAGGCGACGAACAGGCCAACGGTGGTGGTGTCGGACCAGCCGTCGGACTCGGCCCGGGTGAAGCCGTACACCAGCGAGACCAGACCCAGGGTGGACAGGACCACGCCGGGAATGTCGAGCGTCGAGCGGTTACGGCCGCCGGCCGGCTCACGGATCACGAAGTACGCGCCGGCGGCGGCGACGATCGCGAACGGGATGTTGACGAAGAACGTCCAGCGCCAGTTGAGGTACTCGGTCAGCACGCCGCCGAGGATCAGACCCACCGCGCCACCGCCACCGGCGATCGCACCGTAGATACCGAAGGCCTTGGCGCGCTCCTTGGCGTCGGTGAACATCACCGCGAGCAGCGAGAGCGCGGCGGGCGCGAGCAGCGCGCCGAAGGCACCCTGCAGTGCGCGGGAGCCGAGCAGCATCGCCTCGCCGGTCGCCGCGCCGCCGAGCGCGGAGGCGCCGGCGAAGCCGAGCAGGCCGACGACGAAGGCGCGCTTACGGCCCCACAGGTCGGCGATCCGGCCGCCGAAGAGCAGGAGTCCGCCGAAGGCGAGCGCATAGGCGGTGATGACCCACTGCTTGTTGGCCTCCGAAATTCCCAGATCGTGCTGGGCGTGCGGGAGCGCGATGTTCACGATCGTCGCGTCGAGCACCACCATCAGCTGGGCCAGGGCTATGAAGACCAGGGCTTTCCAGCGACTCGGGTCCGGAAGTGAGATGTCGGCTGTTTTTGGCATGCGAGAAGCCACCTAAGGATGCAAAGAGGTCATAACGGGACGTGGTCAAGAAGTCGTAGGGGGGACTGGCGGAGCCGCCCGAAGTAATCGGAAGTGACGGATCTACTGCTTCACGGGGTGCTCCGCAGGTCCTCCAAAGTCGCGGCCGTGCCC
This sequence comes from Streptomyces sp. NPDC048479, assembly GCF_040651435.1. Lineage (NCBI taxonomy): Bacteria > Bacillati > Actinomycetota > Actinomycetes > Kitasatosporales > Streptomycetaceae > Streptomyces > Streptomyces sp. NPDC048479. The sequence goes on along the minus strand of NZ_JBEZKA010000009.1, from coordinate 20,576 downwards.
GGCAGTTCGGAGCGCGCGGGCGCTTCCAGACCGTCCAGGAACAGCTGCAGATGACGGTGTACGAACCGGTCCATGTTCGGGCACACGGTGCCCGGCAGCGGCCGGGTGAGCTGGGAGAGCGCGACGAGCAGATCTCCGACGGCGACGTCGGTACGCAGACGGCCCGCCTTGTGCGCGCGTTCGAAGAGGCCGTCGACTGCCTCTTCCAGGCGTTCCTGCTCATGGGTCAGGTCGGGAAAGTGCCGTTCGAAGGTGCCGGTCAGCAGCGGGCACAGGGCCCCGATCCGTTCGTCCGCGGCCGCGTGGGCGAAGCGGCGAAGCGCCGCGAAGGTGTCCACTTCCTCGGCGGCCGCCTCCTGCGCCCGTTCCGTGGTGCGGGCGAGAACGAAGAGGACGACCTCATGGATGAGGGCGTCGCGGTCGGCGAAGTGCCGGTAGAGCGTGGCGTTTCCGACGCCGGCCCGGCGGGCGATCTCGTCGAGCGGGACCTCGGGTCCGAACTCGACGAACATCTCGCGGGCGGCCGTCACGATCCGCTCCCGGTTCCGCAGGGCGTCTGCCCGAGGCCGTGGGGAGCGGCGCGCTTCGGTGTCGGCGGCGGGGCTCACGGCTCCACTTCCTCTCTGTCCGGCTCTCGCATCCGGTCTGTCTCCCGGCCCGGCCTGTCCGGCCCGTCCGGCTCGTATCGCTCCCGAATCGCTCTCGTATCGCTACGCAAGCGGGGACCGCTTCCCCGTTTCGCGGGGACACGAGTTCAAACGGGGAAACCCTCCCCGGTTATTTCCCGCATCCAATGTGACCTGCATCACGCATTAGCCGCGGGAAATACCCACGATCGGCCCACCCCGCGCGCGGCCCGCCACCACCCGTCACAGGCTGATCGCACAGCGCAGCGAGGGCCGGCCTGCTGCCGCGGACCCCGAGGCGATTGCATGGAGCAGACGCGCCACCGGATACGCGGAGCCGGCAGGCACCGGCGCCTCAGCGCGCTCGCCCTCCTCGCCTCACTCGCGCTCGCCGCCCTCACCACGGCGAGCGCCACGCTCCCCGCCCCCACGCGGGCATCGGCGGGACCCGTGGCCGCCCAGGAGCGGGGGCTCGGCCCGTGCCGGATCGCGTCCACCATCGGCGTGCAGATGTCGGAGGGCATGCCGACCCCGCCCGGATATTCGCGCTCCACCGGCGAGGTCCGCGCCCTCAACCTGATGATCGACTTCCCGGACGCACCGGGCCCGGGGCCGGCGCGAGACCGGCTCGCGGAGTTCTTCCCGCAGACTTCGGAGTGGTTCAAGACCAGTTCGTACGGACGGCTCAGCTACCGCCCGGACGCGCCGCTCACCGACTGGCTGCGGATGCCGATGCCGTTCGCGGCGTACGGGATAGAGCGCGGCTCACCCTACGAGCCCGGCTACCGCAAGCTCGTCCAGGACATCGTGGCCGCCGCCGACCCGAAGGTGGACTTCAGCACATACGACCTGGTCAACATCCTGGTCACACCCAATGCCGGCCCCTCGGCGCTGGACACCGTGCTCTCCGTGACCTTCTCGGGCAACGACGACGCCCCGCTCGCGGACGGCGTGCCGCTGGCCAACACGTCCTTCGTCTACAGCCGCCAGGACGACGGCTCGGGGTCGTACGACGAGACGGGCTTTCGCGTACTGCCCCATGAGAACGGCCACGTATTCGGCCTGCCCGACCTCTACACCACCGAGGGCGGCGGCGCGGTCGGCCACTGGGACATCATGTCCGAGGACTGGGGCGCCAACAACGATCTGCTGGGCTGGCACAAGTGGAAGCTCGGCTGGCTGGACGCCGACCAGATCAGCTGCGCGTCCGCGCCCGGCACCACCGAGTACTCGCTGACCCCGCTGGCCACCTCGGGCGGCGCCAAGATGGCGATCGTTCCGGTGACCGAGGACTCCGGGTACGCGGTGGAAGTACGCACCAGGGCGGGCAACGACGAGGCCGTGTGCGAGCCGGGCGTACTGATCTACCACGTGCAGTCCGACGTGGACACCGGACAGGGACCGGTGGCGGTCTCGGACAGCAAACGCAACAGCGGCGGCTGCACCCGGCGGCCCAATGTGCACGCGGAGCTCTCCGACGCGGCGTACGGGCCCGGCCAGACCTTCACCGACGCCCGGAACAGGATCCGTATATCGGTGATCCGCGAGGCCTCGGGCGGCAGCTACCGGGTGCGCGTCACGCGTTCTTGACCGACCGGTCCTGCGACAGCTGCTCCTGGACCGGCCCGCGGAGCTCCCGCTTGAGGATCTTCCCGGTGTGATTACGGGGTATCGGCTCGTCCCGCAGCAGGACATGCGCCGGCACCTTGAAGGCCGCGAGGGACCTGCCGACATGCGCCCGCAGCTCGTCCACCGCGACGGTGGCCCCGGCGCGCAACTGCACCACGGCCGCGACCTCCTCCCCCAGCACCGGGTGCGGTACACCCAGCACAGCGGCGTCGGCCACCCCCGGGTGATCGTGCAGGACCGCCTCGACCTCGACGCAGTACACGTTCTCTCCGCCGCGGATGACCATGTCCTTGAGCCGGTCGACGACGCTGACCCGCCCCTCCCGCACGGTCGCGAGATCGCCGGTCCTGAACCAGCCGTCGTGGAACGCGGCGGCGGTGGCGGCCGGATCGTTCCAGTAACCGCGCACGAGGGACTGCCCGCGCAGCCACAGCTCACCGACCTCGCCCTCGGGCAGCGGCTCGCCGGCGGGCCCGGCGATCCGCACCTCGGTCGCGGACGACGGCCGCCCCACACTGCCCGGGTTCTCCCGGTAGCCGGCGCCGAAGTTGGCGAGCACGCCACCGCTGGTCTCGGTCAGTCCGTAGCCGTTGCGCGGCTCGATCCGCTGTCCGTACCGGGCCGTCAGCCGCGCCACGAGATCGGGCGGCGCGGCGGCCCCGCCGGTGCTGAGGTGCGAGAGCGTCGCCAGCTCCGACCCGGCCCGCTCGGCTGCATCGAGCAACTGCAGCGCGGTGGTCGGCACGCCGGAGTAGTACGTGATGCGGTGCCGCTCGATGAGCTCGAGGGCCTGCTCGGCGTCCCACTTCCGCATCAGTACGAGCGTTCCGCCGGCCGCCATCGTCGAGTACAGCGTGGTGAACGCGGCCACATGGAAGAACGGGAACGTCAGCAGGACGACGGGCGCGGGCCCCTGCCCCGGCATCACTCCGCGCGCGAGCGCGGAAGCGGCCGCGTGGAACCGCGGATTGAGTGCTGCCCCGGCCTGCGCGAGCTGTGTGGCGACGGCGCCCTTGGGCCGCCCGGTGGTCCCTGAGGTGTAGATGATGGTGGCGTCGTCCTCGGCCCGGACCTCGACGGCGGGCGGCGCGGCGAGCGGATCCGGGCGCTCGAAGTCCTCGTACCGCTCGACCCCTTCGGTCGGCTCGACTCCTTCGGTCGCCTCGCCCCCTTCGGTCGGCTCGACCTCCTGGTGGAAGACGACGGCCCGGACACCGGCCCGCTTGCGCCAGGCCTCGACCCGCGGCAGCCGCTCGCCGTCGACGAGGAGCACGCGCGGCGAGCAGTGGTCGAGGGCGTACGTGAACTCGTCCTCGGTCCACCAGGCGTTGAGCGGCACGGCGACCAGCCCGGCCAGCTGTGCGGCCCAGAAGGCGATCTGCCACTCGGGGTGATTGCGCATCGCGACGACCGCCCGGTCGCCGGGCCGCAGCCCGTACTCCTCGACGAACCGCCGCGCGAGCGCGGAGGCGGCGGCGAAGAACTCCCGGTAGGTGTACGACCCGGTGGCGGCAATGAGGAACGGCCGGTCGCCGAAGGCCCAGGTGGCCTCGACGAACTCCCGCAGGGTGCGCGGCCCGTCCGCGTACAGCAGTCCACCGTCCTCGCCGCGGACGACAGCGAAGGGGGCCCCTGGGGCGACGAGCGCTTCGGGAGCATGCGCCGGGGCGGGCGCGGGGGCGGACGGATCGGGGTGCGGGTGGGGGTGCGGCACGGACGACCCTCTCTAAGCGCTTGCTCAGTACGCTGGCGTACGCTATGCCCGCACCCGGACACCGTCAAGGTGGGTGTACCGCCCACCGAGGCCTGATCACGCTGTGTGCCGACCGCCTGCCACAGAGCCTGGCGGCAGGCCCGGACGGCGGGATGCCTGCTGCGGTCACCCGTACGCTGTCGGCGGCGGCGAAGCCCTCACCGGCCGCACCACCACAACACTGTCGGGACCCCAACTGGCTGGATCCGCCCATCCTTCGGGCGAATTCCAGACACGTTTACCGACAGATCCCCGCCTCCGTCCGGTTCGACCGGCGGGCGTTGCTGCTCCTCCTGGACGAGCAGCACCGGCTGCTGCCGAGCAGTCGGCAGCCCCTGCAGGACACGTCCAGCGGCCACACCCTGTGGACGGTGCACCAGCTACGCCGACGGCGCCGGGATTTCTTCCCTGAAGGAGTCGTTCTACTTACCGCCGGCTTCACCGAAGGCCGGCTACCGAACGGCCGTCTCGAGCTGTCATGACCCGGATCTGAACTGCGGGAGCGTGCATGCCCCGCCAGCGGCAGCCTCAGGGGAGATAGGCGCCCGAGACCACTGCGGCGGCGAACGATGTGCCCCACAAACGAACACACAGACCCCGTCGTGCCTCACCGCTCCAGCGCGCGCAGGCCGTCGACGAGCAGTCGCAGGCCGAACTCGAAGTGGGCGTTGAAGTCGGCGTCGGCGATGACGGGCACCGCCGCAGTCAGGTGGGGGAACGCGGACTCCGTCACCGCCTGGCGCAGGCGTTCGGGGTCGGCCGGAGCCTCGCCGCTGAGGGCGGCCTGCTCTTCCAGGGTGTGGCCGAGTGTGAAGCTCACGACGGCCAGCATCGCCTGTGCCGCGTCACCCGAGTTGAAGCCGGCCTCGCGCAGCGTGCCGATCAGAGCCTCGGCGAAGCCGAGCGTGTTCACGCCGGTCGAGTAGGTGCCGGCGAAGACACGGGCGCCGTCGCGGTGGCGGAGCAGTGCGGCACGCAGAGCGCGGGCCAGCCCGGCCAGTTCCTCGTCCCAGCCCTGCCCCGCTCCCTCGGGTGCCGCCGTGTCGCGATCCGCCAGCATCCGTTCGGCCATCGCGGTCAGCAGGTCCTGCTTGGTGGCGAAGTACCGGTACAGCGCCCCTGCCTGCACCCCCATGGCCTCGGCCAGCCGCCGCATGGTCAGCGCATCCAGCCCGGCCTCGTTCAGCAGGTCGAGTGCGGTGGCGATGGTGCGGTCCGGGTCCAGCTTCGGGGGGCGTCCACGGGTCGGCGTACGCGTGGGTGGCTTGGCGGGGCTTGACGGGGAGCTCATGGCCCCCACTATAGTGAACAACGTTCACGTGAACGTTGTTCACTAAATAGGAGAGGTGACGCCGGTGGACCCCGATGTGATCGTCGTTGGAGCCGGGCCGACCGGGCTGATGCTCGCCAGTGAGCTGGCCCTGGCCGGCGTACGGACCCGGATCGTGGAGCGCCGCTCCGAGCCGCAGCACCAGTCACGGGCGCTGACCCTGCATCCCCGAAGCGTGGAGGTGCTGGACCAGAGGGGCCTCGCCGACCGCTTCCTCGCCTTGGGCCGGACCATGGCCGGCTGGCACTTCGCCGCCCTGGACACGAAGCTCGACTTCGCCGCCCTGGACTCCCGGCACGGCTACACCCTCTTCCTCGCGCAGGCCCGTACCGAGGCCCTGCTGGAGGAGCGGGCGCGCGAGCTGGGCGTGGAGATCCTGCGCGGCCACGAAACCCTCGATGTGCGCCAGGGCGCCGACGGCGTCGACGTGGACGTGCGCGTCGCGGGCGTCCGGCGGACCACGCGGACCCGGTACGTGGTCGGGTGCGATGGCGCGCGCAGTGTGGTGCGTCAGGCGGCCGGGATCGGCTTCCCGGGGACCGGCGAGACATTGACCGGCATGCTCGGGGACTTCGAGGCCGTCACTGCGGACTCCGGCACGCTGGACCGGGCGCGGGCGGGCGGCGTCCTGGTCGTCGGCTTGGAGCACCGGCTGACCCGCTTCGTGCTGATCGCCCCGCAGCGGATGCGGGTGCCGTCCTCGGAGCCGGTCTCGATGGACGAGTTCCGCACCGCGCTCAAGGAGGCCTGCGGCAGCGACTGCGGTATCGGCGAACCCCATTGGCTGTCCCGGTTCGGCAACGCCACCCGTCTCGCGGAGTCCTACCGCGCCGGGCGCGTGCTGCTGGCGGGCGACGCGGCACACATCCACTTCCCCGCGGCCGGGCAGGGGCTCAACACCGGCCTCCAGGACGCGATGAATCTGGGCTGGAAACTGGCCGCCGAGATCAACGGATGGGCGCCGCCGGGGCTACTCGACACCTATCACGCCGAGCGCCAACCGGTCGGGCAGTCCATCACCGAGAACACCGAGGTCCAGACCCTGCTGGCGGAACTCACCCTCGTAGCCCAGTACGAACGCCCCGCCACCGCCCTCCGGAAGCTGATCAACGACCTCCTGGGCATGGAGCAGGTCAACCGCCGCCTCGCCGGCGCCGTCTCCGCGATCGACACCGCCTACCCCTCCAAAGGCGACCCGCTCACCGGCCGGCGCCTGCCCGACGTCGCCCTCGTCACCACGACCACCGGGGCGGGCAGGGTCTACGACCTCCTCCACGAGGGACGCTTCGTCCTGCTCTGCCTCGACGGCGACACGAGTGCACGAGAAACCGGACGGTGGGCGTCCCGTGTCACCTCGGTGACCGTCACCCGGCACGACGCCCACCCCGTCCTCGACGGGCTCACGGAGGTCCTGATCCGCCCCGACGGACACATCGCCTGGGCCACCCGGGCCCACGACCTGCGAACCCGCCGAATGGAACGCACTCAGGCCCTGACCACTTGGGCCGGCACCCCGACGGGGAGCGAACTGTGACGACCGTGACCCGCGTCAACCCCCCGGCCGCGGGCACCGAGTCACCGCCCGTCCGGCACCCCGAGGGGCTACCGCCCCACCCGGGCCTGACCGTGGTCACCGGAGCGGTCGCCGACGAGCCCGACCGCGTGCACACTGCGCTCCCCGGACACGACGCCGTGATCATGGCCATCGGCAACCCGCTGTGGCTCAAGGGACGGCGCGGTCCAGCCATCGTCGCGGCGGCCACCCGCAACCTTGTGTCCGGGATGCGCGACAACGCGGTGCCACGTATCGCCCTGCCCCTCGCCTGGGGCGCCGGAGCCAGCACAACTGCCACTTCCCCCCTAGTCCGGGCGGCCACCAGTCCGGGCGGCCACCCGGATGTTCATCCGACGCGACTACAAGGACTTCGACGCCGCCGAGGAGACCCTCGGGCGTCCTGCCTGAACTGGACGATCGCCTACTTCGGCAGCCTGACCGACGATTCCCCCGGTCCGCGGTGGTCCGCCTCTCCCACACTGCGCACCCCGCCCGCCCTGGCGATCTCCCGAGCGGACGTGGCCCAGTTCCTGCTCGCCTCGGTGGAGAACAACGACTACGCCCACGCCCGCGCCGTGCTCAGCGGGCCGCCTCCGGGTCGCCGCAGCTCCAAGACCCGGCACTGGGGACCCACTTGTGGAACCTCGCCCAACACCTCACCAGCCGCCGCCCCTGAGACCCGAAGGTCCAAGCGATGCCCGGCGCCGGTGGCGGCGGTGCGCCACGGTGCGGTGAGGCCCAAAGGCCTTGGTCAGACGGTTGCGCGTGCCGCGAGTACGCTCCTCAGTTCCTCCGCCGATGCACGGAGGACGGCCGGCAGGTCCGGCTGGCCCGGCTCGCTGATCCAGCGTGCGAAGGCAACCTTGAACACGGCGATCCCCGTCTCGGCGGCCAGGCTCGCGGCCGGCTCGGGGACACCGCGGCCGCGCAGCGCGTCCGCCATGGCCTCGGCGATGCCAGCGAGCTTGATCAGCTCGCGTTCCCGTAGTTCCGCGTTCGCCGACACGATGGCGTCGCGCAGTCTGACCCGTTCGGGGTTCTCCTGGAGCATGGCGCCCAGGGCTTCAAGTCCGGCGCCCACGATGTCCATCGGCATCGCGCCGGCCGGCGCCTCCGCGGCGGCCCGCGCCAGCAGATCCCGCGCCGTCTCCGTGCCGTAGAAGAGGACCTCGCGCTTGTCCGCGAAGTGCCGGAAGAAGGTCCGCTCGGTCAGCCCGGCCCGCGCGGCGATCTCCGCCGCCGTGGTCTGCTCGAACCCCTGCTCGGCGTAGAGCTCCAGCGCTGCCTGCGCCAGCCTGCCGCGCGCGTTCGGTTCCCATCGGCCCATGGCCCGATCCTACGTGATGACAGTGACTGACATCGCAGTGTATGTTGATGACAGTCACTGACGTCAGCGAGTGCGCAGCGCCCTCTACCCCGAGGACACCAGCCGGCAGGCGGCGACCACCGCAATGGAAGAGAGCCCCAACTCGCCGGGGAAGCCGCAGAGCAAGTAAGCGAGCCTCACCAGGACCCGCCGCGCGAGGCGGGCGGTGCCCGTGCGCGGCCCCGTCACCTGGTAAGCCGCACTCGCCAGCGAGGCACCAGGACCTCACGCCACGTGAGCGGCCGGATGAAAGGTAAGCGGATAGCTCATCCGAATGTGTGTTACGGTCACGTCAAGCGGATGAGCTATCCGGATACCTGCTGGGAGGATGGGCCATGAAGAGGACTGCTGTGGTCACGGCCGGAACGGCCGGCATCGGCTTGGAGACGGCGCTGGGGCTCGCTGCTGCCGGGTTCTCGGTCACCGTTATCGGACGCAACGCCGACCGGGGCGCCCGGGCGGTCGACCGGATCAACGCGACGAGCCCGGCACACCCTGGTCGGTTCCTGTCCGCCGACCTCGCCTCGCTCGACGAAGTCCGCGCGTTGGCCGACCGGATCGCCTCCGACCACGCCGCCTCGGGCGAGCCGCTGACCGTGCTGGTCAACAACGTCGGGGCGATGTTCGCGGATCGACGGGACCTGGGAGGCGTCGAGGCGTCGTTCGTCGTCAACCACCTCTCGCCGTACTTGCTGACCGAGCTGCTGCTGCCCACACTGACCGCCGGTGCGCCGAGCAGGATCGTGAACGTGACCTCGGGTGCGGTCGGAGTCGCGAAGCGGGTGTTCGACGCCGTCGAGCCGCCCGGTGGCTACTACGGCTTCCACTGGTACGGCCGCGCCAAGCTCGCCAACCTCTCCTACACGCTCGACCTGGCCGCGCGGCTGGACGGCACGGGCGTATCGGTCTTCGCCGCCGACCCCGGAGGCGCCGCGACCGACATGACCAACGGCACCATGGCCGACCCGAAGATCGTCTCGCCCGCGCTACGGCTGCTGTGGCCGGTGGTGCGCCGCAAGTTCGAACGCTCGACTTCCGGTCCGGCGTCCGCGGCGGCCAGGCCCTCGATCCTCGCCGCCACCGACGACGCCCTGGCGGGTCGGACCGGCGTCGTCATCGGCGCCAAGGCGAGCCCGGTGGCGCCGTTCCGCGCGGCGACCGACCCCCGCGTCGCCGAGGCCGTGCGCCGACTCAGCGAACGGCACGCGCCTCTTGCGGCCACCTGACCTGCCAAGCGATGCCGACACGGGCGGCGGGACCATCCGGATGGGCCATCCGGTTAACATGTCCCCATGACGACGCCACTGCGCAAGGACGCGGCCCGCAACTGGGACCGGATCGTCGCCGTCGCCCGTGCCCTGGTCGACCAGGGCACGCCGTTGCAGCTCAACGACGTCGCCCGCCGCGCCGGACTCGGTGTCGGCACCGTCTACCGCCACTTCGCCACGCCCGAGGCGCTGCTGGAGACCGTCGCCACACCCTGCCTGGAAGCCCTGGCCGCCCACGGCGAGCAGGCGCTGGCCGACACCGACCCCTGGCGCGCGCTGGAGGTATTCCTGACCCACACCGTCGAAGCGCAGGTCACCGACGCCTCCCTGGCTCCGGTCACCGCCGCACCCGCAGACACCCTGCCGCGCACCACGGAGCTCAAGAGGTCGCTGTGGTCGGCAGGCACCACACTCCTCGACCGGGCCCGCGAGGCCGGGGCGGTCCGCCCCGACCTGGTCTCGGCCGACCTGGTCCCGCTCATGTGCGGCATCGCCTACGCCGCGCACGTCCACGGCGGCCCTCCCGCCGACCGGATCGACACTGCCCGTCGCTACCTGGCCACACTGCTCGGGGGCCTGCGAGCCACACCACCGAACGCGTGAGATGCGTCCCGCGTCACGGAGACCGGGACCCAGCACCCACACTCCATTCCGGCGCCGACCGGGCAGGAGCCCTCCGACGGACAGCGGCCGGATCAGTGGAGCACCTTCAGGTTCAGGGCTTCGAGATCATCTCATTGCCCCTTTGACGCGTGTCTGGGTCACACCCCGACTACGCGGCCTGAGTCGGCTCACTCCTGCCCCTCATCGTCATCATCGAGGCCGACCGCGTCCGGGTCGCGCAGCGGGCGCAGGCCGCCGCCGGCCGGGACGGTGACGCGGAAGCTGTAGCGGCCGAGCACGTTGAGGTTCGCGTGTCGCGGCGGGGAGAGCCGGGCGGCATCGGCGTCCAGGATGTGGTGCTCGCGCTGGTCGGCGGGCAGGGCCCGCAGCGCGGTGACGGAGGCGTCCAGGTAGCGGGTCGTCCGGAGCACGGCGGCATTGAGGACCAGGCCGAGGGCGCCGAGCTGGGGGGTCTCGCCGGTATTGCTCCAGGATTGAACGCTAAGGATTGATCTTGGCTGGGGCTTGGGACTTCGGCGGACCGCGCTCGCCTTCACCCCGGAGATCAGTCGCTGGGCGGCTGCTCGCGCAGCACCGTGGCCAGGGTGGTGGGTTCGCGGCGGAGCAGGGTGGCCAGTGTCGGGTCGACGGCGGCGAACTCGCCGGCGCGGCTGGCGGCGAAGATGCCCAGCAGCTGGTCTGCCACCTCGGCAGGGACGCCGTGGCCCGCCAGCTGCTCCCGGAACTGGTCGTCGGGTGCGGTGGTCTCGCGCAAGCCGGACTCGGTCTGGACCGAGCTGCCCCGGCCCGCGAGTGCGGGCGTCGAGCCGGTCGGGCACATCCGTCTCGGGTACGCCCGCGCCTCGACCGCCAGGCAGCCCTTGGACGCTCAGCTGGACTCCCTCGCCGAGGCTGGGGTGACCCGGGCCTTCTCCGAGAAGATCTCCACCCGCGCTACCAGACGCCCCGAGCTGGAGGCCGCCGTCAAGCTCGCCTCAGAGATCCGTTCCTCCGGCGTGCGTGTCACCCTCGTCGTCCACGAACACAAACGCCTCGGCCGCCGCATCGAACTCGCCATGCTCGCCGAGGAACTGAGGGCGAACGACGTCGGCCTGGAATTCCTCACCGGGGAGCTGAAGGGCTCGCACGACCCCTCGGGCAAAGTGTTCACCATGCTGGCGGCCACGTCTGGCATGGAGCGCGAATACATCCGCGACCGCACCCTCGAAGGCCACGAGTCCGCCCGCAAGCGCGGCAAGACCATCGGCGGCGCGGGCGTCACCGACGACGACATGCTCTCCATGGCCCTCCAGCTGCGCGACCAGGAGATGAGCCCGCGCGACATCGCCAAACGGCTCGTCATCACCACCGGAAAGAAGAAGGGCCGGCACCCCTCGCCCGCGACCGTCATGCCGATGCCGCGCGAACACCACGAACCGGCCGCCGAGCCGGCGAGCACATGACCACGGTCACGAAGCCCCGCGGGCTACTCCGCGGCTGGTTTCTGGGCCAGGACTCCGGGGCCGAGAGTGCGCGTCGCTCAGTGGCTTGAGGGTGGCGTGGTGAGCTTGGTGGGTCCGTCGGTCGCGGCATGGGCGTAGCGGCGTGCCAGGTGCGCGAAGGCGTGTTTGAGTTCGGGTGGGCCGACGACCTCCATGTCGGCGTCGAAGCTGCCGATGGTGGCGGCCAGGCCGGGCCATGACCACGAGCCCAGGACGAGCCGGCAGCGGTCCGGGCCGAGTTCCTCGACGACTCCGTCGCGGGTGTAGCGGAACACTGCGGCGGCGGGCAGGTCGAGGATCACCTCGCCGCGGCAGGGCCAGTCGCCCGAGCCTTCGGAGCCCCGGAATCTACCGGCGACGAAGGCGGCCACCTCACCTCCGGGCAGCTCGCGCGGGGTGAAGCGGGGCCCGGTGGGTGTGCGCGGGGTGATCCGGTCGGCGCGGAAGGTGCGCCAGTCCTCGCGGTCGAGGTCCCAGGCGACGAGGTACCAGCGCCCGCCCCAGGTGACGAGGTGGTGGGGCTGCACCCGGCGCGGAGGGGGTTCGGCGCGGTCGATGTCGGTGGCTACCGGTGGGGATGCGGGGGTGTAGTCGAAGCGCAGCACTTCGCGGGCGTGGACGGCGGCGCTGAGCGCCATGAGCACGCCGCTGTCGACCTGCGGGTCCGGCCGGATCGCGGGCCGCTCGACGGCGGTGACCTGGAGGGTGTCGATGCGGTGGCGCAGCCGGGCGGGCATGACCTGCCGGACGGTGTTCAGCGCGCGTGCCGCGGCTTCCTCGATGCCGGCGCCGGTGGTGGTGGCGGTCTGGAGTGCGACGGCGAGGGCGACGGCTTGCTCGTCGTCGAACAGCAACGGGGGCAGTTCCGTGCCGGCGTCGAGCCGGTACCCGCCGTCGGGGCCTTTGGTGGCCACTACGGGGTAGCCGAGTTCGCGCAGGCGGTCGACATCGCGGCGCACGGTGCGCGGGCTGATGTCCAGCCGCTCGGCCAGTAGCGCACCGGGCCAGTCCCGGCGTGCCTGGAGCAGCGAGAGCAGCGACAGCAGTCGCGCTGAAGTCTTCTGCATGACTCCCATCCTGCCCCGAGAAGCGGCCACACCCTGGCCGCTTCCCCTGCGACTGTGGTCACCAAGCAAGGCCAAGCAAGCCGATCCTCGTGATCGTCATCGGCAGCGGGGGACCAAGCTCCCGCTGTCACAGCGAAGCGATCCTGCGGTCGGCACGCCTTGTGGGCTGTTCGGACAGGGACGCGTAAGTCGGCCCAGACCAAGATAAATCGAGAGACAAGGAACCAATCATGTCCGTCAACGCTGTGACCCACCTGAACTTCCGAGGCGACGCCCGCGCGGCGCTCACGTTCTACCAGTCCGTGTTCGGCGGGGACGTGGTCATGGTCACGTACAAGGACGCCGGAAACGTCCAGGACCCGTCCGAGGCAGACCAGGTGATGTGGGGCCAGGTGGCCGCCGACAGCGGTTTCCGTGTGATGGCCTACGACGTGCCCTCGTACATGCCGTGGAACCAGGGCGAGAACGCGTTCTTCGTCTCGCTCCGCGGCGAAACGACCGAGGAGATCACCGCGTACTGGAAGAGGCTCTCCGACGGCGCGAACGTCCTGCAGCCGCTGGAACCCGCGCAGTGGGCGCCCCTCTACGGAATGCTGAAGGACCGGTTCGGCATCACCTGGGTCCTGGACGTCGTCAGCCAGTACGACGCTTCCTGACCACCAAGGCCCGGGGGGCGGGTCTCCGCCGCCCGGCCGACGCTGCGACAACGGCGTTCAGCAAAGGTCTTCCTGCCCGCCGGCCGGTGGCCGGCGGGCAAGCCGCGGCAGCTCCCGGCCAGGAGCGTGCCCGGCGGAGCTGCCGCGGCTTGCCACGGCACCCCCGGCTCTTACCGGACCAACACGGGACTCGAAGGCAAGGACGCAGCAGTGAAGATGCGCGCGCTGGGGCGAACCGGGATCCAGGTCAGCCCCTACGGCCTGGGCACCATGATGTTCGGCCAGGCAGGTAACCCTGACCATGACCATTGCGTCCGGATCATCCACCGGGCACTGGACTCAGGGATCAACTTCGTCGACACCGCCGACGTGTACGTACCTGGCGGAGAGTCCGAGGAGATTGTGGGCAAGGCCCTCAAGGGCCGGCGCGACGACGTCGTGCCGGTCACCAAGGTCAACGGCTCGATGGGTCAAGACCCCAACCGTGGCGGCGGCTCACGGCGCTGGATCGTCACGGAGGTCGAGCACTCCTTGCGGCGCCTGCAGACCGACCACATCGACCTCTACCAGATCCATCACCCCGACCCGCAGACCGACATCGAGGAGACGCTCTGCGCCCTGACCGACCAGCGCAAACTCGACGCCGGCGAGCAACTCACCCCGCTGGCCGAAGAGGCCGGCCTGTCACTGACCCACCTCGCGATGGCCTTCGCCATCACCCACCCCGGCGCCACCTCGGCCATCATCGGCCCCCGCACCATGGAACACCGTGAGGACCTCCTGGCCGGCGCCGCGACCACTCTCGACGACGAGGTCCTCGACCGGATCGACCAGATCGTGGCGCCCGGAACCGACATCGGCCCGCTCGACGTGTCCTACAACCCGCCGGCCATCACACGAACGACGCTACGCCGACGATCGGCCGACGAGCGCGCCGCGGTGACCCGATGACCGTTCTCGACACCCGGGCCCTCAACCGCGCGACGCTCGCCCGGCAGTTGCTGCTCGATCACGCCGACCTCCCGGTCCTCGACGCCGTCGCGCACCTCGGCGGTCTACAAGCACAGGAACCGCAGGAACCCTTCGTCGGACTCTGGTCGCGGCTACGCGCGTTCGACCCGGCGGCGCTCTCGGATCTGCTGATCCGGCGGAACGTGGTGCGGACCCACCTCATGCGCCGCACCGTCCACCTCCTCACCGCCGACGACGCCCTGGCCTGGCGGGCACGCCACGACACGATGCTGCGCCAACGGGTACTCGGCACCTACCGCCGCGAGCTCAACGGGATAGATCTCGACGAACTCGCCGCGGCAGGCCGGGCGGTCATGGCCGACGGCAAGCCCCGCTCGATGACCGAACTCGCGCGAGCGCTCGCCGACCGCTGGCCGACGCCGGGACCGCGGGCGCTGGGGGAGATGCTGATCGCCGCCCTCGTCCCGATGGCGCAGCTGCCACCGCGCGGACTGTGGCGGACGAGGGCAGGCGTGCGCAACCTCCCGCTCTCCTCCTGGCTGGGGCGTGAGATCGACCCGCCGTCCCCGGACGGCTCCGACCCTGTGGGCCAGACGCTGGTACGGCGCTACCTGGCCGCGTTCGGCCCCGCCGCCTCGGCCGACCTGCGCGCCTGGTGCGGCCTCGCCGGACTCCCGGCCGCGGTCGCCGCAATACGCGAAGAGCTCGTCACCTTCCGCGACGAGCGAGGCAGGGAACTGCTGGACCTCCCCGACGCACCGCGCCCCGACCCCGAAACACCGGCCCCGGTGCGGTTCCTGCCGGCGTTCGACAACGCGATCCTCGGCTACCACGACCGCGGCCGGATCATCGACGACGCCCACCGCGGCCTGTCCGTCGCCGGCGAACGCGTCGTCCTGCTCGACGGCCGGGTCGCCGCGACCTGGACCGTCAAGGACGACACCGTGATGGTCACCCCGCTGCGCCGCTGGTCCCAAGCCGACCGCACCACCGTCGCCGAGCAGGGGCGGGAACTGGCGTCGTTCCTCTCCGACAACGACAGCCACCGCGTACAGATCGCTCCCCTCTGACCGGTACACAGCGGCGCTCAAGCCGATCGGCGCCCTGACCGGTCCCTGACGCCGTTCAGTCCTCCGCGCCGTCCTCGTCGGCGTCGAGCCCGGCCGCGTCCGGATCACGCAGCGGGCGCAGGGTGCCGCCCGCCGGCGAGTCCCGGCCTACGGTGCCAACGCGGCCCTGCTGATCTACATCGGCTACGCCTGGCTCAGCAACTCCGTCTCCCGAGCCAAGATCACCCACGCTCTCGCTGCCTGAGCCAGTGCGCACGTATCTCCGCCTACCGATCATGCACCACCCGCTACACTGACCGCGGCGGCTAAGCCCTCACCGGCTGCCACCGCGACCTGTCCAAGCACGCCTGAAGCAGTCCGCCACCCCGGCAAACTTTCAGACACGTTTTCCGACAGATCCCGGCCTCCGTAGCTCAGGGGATAGAGCACCGCTCTCCTAAAGCGGGTGTCGCAGGTTCGAATCCTGCCGGGGGCACCAGCGAAAAGACCCCGGACCGATCATGGTCCGGGGTCTTTGACATCCACGATTGACATCAACGGCGGCGGTCACTCACGGCCTGGACGCCTCTTGAGCAGCCGGTCCATGTGGCTGATCGCCTCGCGCTGCGTGTCCTGCACGACGTGCGTGTAGACGTCCATGGTGATGCTGATCTGACTGTGGCCGAGGATCTCCATCACGACGCGAGGAGCGACACCGGCCGCGGTGAGCAGGGTCGCGCAGCCGTGGCGGGCATCATGCAGCCGGATGACGCGAAGGCCGGCGGCCTCGGCGACGCGAGTGAAGGAGCGGTAGATGTTGCGCGGCTCGACCGGGCGCCCGCTGCGGGTGGCGAAGACGTACCCGCCCTCACCCCACGACTCCCCCGCGCGCTGCTTGGCGGCAGCCTGCCGCATACGGTGCCAGCGAAGCGGGGCGATGCACATCGCCGGAAGCGGCACGGCCCGACGACGACGGCCTTTGGGATCGTCGTTGTAGAGGACACCGCGCCGTCGCTGAGTCTGCTGCCGAACGTAGAGCACGCGCTTGTCCAGGTCGACATCCACCCAGCGAAGACCGACGATCTCACCCCGCCGGAGGCCCATCGCGATGGCGAGGACGAAGGCCGCGTACAGCGGGTCCTTCCGAGCAGCCGCGAGGAAGTCCAGCGTCTCATCCAGCGTCCACGGGTTCAGCTCCCGGGACTTCGGCCGCGGCGGCTCCACGAGACTCGCCACATTCCGAGCCACGAGTTCTTCGCGGCAGGCAGCGGTCAGGGCCGTGCGCAGGACCCGGTGCGATTCCTTGGCGGTGGCCGCGGTGGTCCTGTTCTCCAGCTGAACGAGGAAGCGGCGGACGTCAGCAGTGCCCAGCGACTCCAGCCGCTTCGCTCCGATCATGGGCACGAGGTACAGCCGGACGTGCGCTTCGTACTTGTCGTACGTGCTGAGCTTGCGCCGAAGCTTGATCACATTGTCCAGCCAGTAAGGCAGCCATTCGGAGAGCTTGGCGGACCGGGTGGGTACGGGCACGCCCTGGTCCACTTTGTCGAGCAGTTCGCGGCGCTTGACGTCGCACTCAGCCCAGGTCTTGCCGTAGGCGAACTTGCGGGCGCGGGTACCGTCCGGCTGGAGGACGTAGACCGCGGCTTGGTACCGGCCGTCCTTGCGCTTGGTGATCGTGCCCGCGCCGTTGGGGTTGCGCTTGCGCTGGGAGCCCATCAGGCAGCCTCCTCGATCCGATCGCGGATGTAGTTCTGCAGCGAGATCTCAGGGATTCGGCGAGCGCGCCCTTCGGTGATCGAGACGAGACGCTTCGAGCGGATCAGGTCATAGACCTTCGAGCGTCCGAGCTTGAGCCGCGCCATGACGTCAGGCACGGTCAGCAGCTGGTCGGTGGCGGTGGTCATGCTGGGGCTCCTTCCAGGGCGAGTTAGGCGCGCAGGGCTTCGCGGGCGGTTTCGCGGTTGAGCTGGAGGTCTCTTGCGATGGAGGCGGCGAGGACGGATTCGCCGGGGCTGTGGCCTTGTCCGGCGTACTGCCAGGAGGCGAGGACGAGCACGGTGTCCGGTTCGGCGTCGGCCAGGCCGAGTGCCTCGTTCTGCTGGGCGGCGCGGTAGTCGGCGCGGACCTGACGGAGCGCACCGAGCGTCGTCGAGTAGTGGCGCGACTTGGAGGAGAAGTGGCCGCGGAAGCCGAGCATGTGAGCCCAGGCGCGCAGCCTGCGGTCCGGATACAAGGCGTCGAGGTCGAAGCAGGCCTCGATGAGGCGGCGCGGGTGCTCGGGTACGTCGAGGAGCACCAGGACCTCACGGTTGCCGACGCGGCGGTCTACGGTGCCCGTCGTTTCGGCAGCCTTGGTCGCGTACTTGGCGACGTAGGAGGCGACCGCCTGCTCGGTGATGTCGGTGCCGGCCTCGAAGGCGCGGATGGGTCGGATGTCGAGTTGGGTGCCCCAGCGCAGGGAGCGGGCGGGTTGGTCGGCGGCGGCCGGAACGGTGACGGTCGTGTACGCGTGGGCGACGGCGGCCCGGATGGCATCGGTCAGCAGCTGCACCGTGGCCCAGGAGGGCGGCGGGTCCTCGGGCCCGTCCGGTCCGTCCAGTCGTACGACGGCATGGAAGTGGACTGCCCCGCGCTTCTGGAACTCGGCGACCTTGCCGTAGGAGACGCGTGCAACTTCCTTGAGTTCGCGTTGGGTGAGTCCGGCGCGGGCGGCGATCTCGCGGCGGAGCCGGTTGGTGAAGCGCTGCCAGAGGTTCCCGGCGTGGTTGTTGAAGAGGACGGCGGCCGCGTAGTCGTACGTCGCCGGGTCGAGCGGCGTACCGAGGGAGTCGTCGTCCGGCGAGTGGCTGGTGCCGCAGCGGCAGTGTCCGGAGTCGGGGCGGTTGTGGACGGGGCCGAATGACGGGGCGGTGAGGGTGGCGAAGACGCGCGGGTGGTCGCGGACGGTGGCGGGGATGTTTTTGTCCTGGTCGCCCGCGAGTCCGGCACGGATCAGGTGGTAGGTGTCGGCGGCGTACATCCAGGCGCAGGCCGGGCAGCGGGAGGCCCGGCGGTTGCCGCAGGCGAGGCGGAGCCGTCCATCGGGCTCGTCCTCGGTGGAGTAGCGGTGCAGGGTCTCGCCGGTGGTCTTGTCCTTGGTGAGGGTCCAGCCGGTCAGGTGGATGGGGTTGGCGCAGCCGCCTGTCCGGCGGACCTGGTCGCGCCAGCGGTCGAACCCGGCGGACCCGGCCACGCGCAGCACGTCGCCGAGGGTGGCCGGGTCCAGACCCGCGATGGTCACGGTGTCGGTCACGCGCGCTCCCGAAGGCCGACAGGGGCGGGGGCCGAGACGGTCGCCAGGCCGGTTCCACGGCAGCGGCGGCAGACCACGTTGAGCGTGGCGCGGGTCCCGTCGGAGAGGAGCGACCCGGTGTCGATGGCGACCACGGGGAAGCCGTCGCAGTCGGAGCAGATGCGCGTCCGGGCAGGGCGAAGCTGGGCCATGATGGTGGTCCTTTCGATTGCGGTTGGAAGGGGCCGGACCGTCCGGGCGGCGGCGATGCTTGGCGGCTTGTGCGCCGCCCGGAGGCCGGTCAGTGCTCAGTGCGAGAGAGTGCGGGTGCCGCGACGTCCTGCCTTGCCCTTGGCCGCGTACATCGCGAAGTCGGCGGCGGCGAGCGCGTCGGACAGGCTGCGGACCGGAAGGTCGGCGAGGCGGCAGGAACCCACGGAGACGTACAGCGGCAGTCGTCGCCCGGCGTACGCGAGCGGCTGATGCAGAGCATGGGTGAGCGAGCCGAGGTCCGGACTGCCGTCCGTGCGGATGACGGCGGCGAACTCGTCCCCGCCGAGGCGACCCGCGATTCCCTGTCGGCCGCAC
Source organism: Streptomyces sp. NPDC048479 (assembly GCF_040651435.1). NCBI lineage: Bacteria > Bacillati > Actinomycetota > Actinomycetes > Kitasatosporales > Streptomycetaceae > Streptomyces > Streptomyces sp. NPDC048479. The sequence continues at coordinate 1,338 of NZ_JBEZKA010000009.1, read as the reverse complement.
CATGCGGTCAAGCGCTCGGCGGTGGCGGTGAGCGCCACATCACCGGCGGCGTGGCCGTGAGAGTCGTTGAGGTTCTTGAAGTCGTCGAGGTCCAGGAGCAGGACGACGGTGTCTCGGTGGCGACGGATGATGCGTTCGGCGCGAGCCGTCCACCCGGCGCGGGTGCGCAGGCCGGTGAGCGGGTCTCGGCGAGCAGCGGTCAACTTCTGGGCGAGGTAGGTGGAGTGGGCGGCCCAGCCGATCAACGGCAGGGATAAGGCGAGCGCTTGCGTGTCCACGGTTCTCCTTCGTTGCGGTTGGAAGGGGTTGCGTGGGCCGTCCGGGCAGTGGCGATGCTTGGCGGCTTGTGGCACTGCCCGGCGGCCGGTCAGCGGTGGAAATCCTGGCGGAGCATGCGGACGAGGACCAGGAGGACGACGCCGCTGATGGAGAGCGCGAGTCCGGTGATGGCCACCGCGAGGAGCATCGAGGTGAGCACCACGCCGGTGACGACGACACCCGTCACAGCGGCAGCGGGGTTGCTGCGGACCACGTCGACGAGGCCGGAGCGGGCGGGCGCGGGTGCCGGCTGCGTGGGCTGCTCGACCGGGACGGGAGCATGGGTGTGAGTGGTCGGGACGTAGGTGTCGGGCGTCGGGTACTTGGGTTTGAACATGGCCGTTCTCCTTCCGGGGCGGACTACTTGGCGAACGGGTCGATGACCGGGGCGAGCAGGCTGTCCGCGAGGAGGTAGCCGCCGAGCAGGAGGACGGCCACAAGCCAGATGGGCGGGCGGACGAGCTTGATGCCGAGCCAGCCGACGACGATCAGGGCGAGCCAGAGCGGAACGTTCATGGCGGTGGTCTCCTCGGCGGTCAGCGGGGGTTGCAGCGGTGCGTGCGAGCGGCGAGTTCGGCGGCGGCGCGGTTCAGGTAGTCGGCGGACCAGTCGCAGCCGGGTGCCGTGCAGGCGGCGGCGTGGGCCTCCCGGCCGTGGCGGTCGTGATGGGTGCCGATCTGGACGGGGCCGATGCGGTCCATGTCCCAGAAGCGGTTACGGGGCATGGGTCACCTCTTCGCAGGTGCGCTGGGGGTGAGATCGGCGGAGGTGTACGTCTCGACCGCGGCGGCGTAGGCGGTGGCGGCCGCACGCAAGTCCTGTGCGAATTTGAGCTGTTCGGCCAGGGGAAGGCTGTCGCGGGCGTAGAGCGTGAACGACGCGTGCGCGTCATGCACGGCGAGGATCGGAGTGCGCGTCGTGCCGTAGATGCCCCTATGTTTCGTCAAGCGGCTGAAGGTGCCTGTGTGGCCGTCGGAGGCTGAATGTGCCGGTAGAGCTCGCGGGCCACGTAGCGTTTGA
>NZ_JBEZKA010000008.1:305172-309577 GCF_040651435.1 Streptomyces sp. NPDC048479 | reverse complement strand
CGGACGCCCTCCCCAAACACAACGTCGGCCTTCACGACCCCAACCGAGTCATGAAGGCCGACGTCACGCGCAGGGCCGAATTCGCCAACGGCGTCGGCCAAGTGCCTGCCGCCCCACCGGCGTTGTGGGAGCGTGGCGGACTTCTGAGGCGAGATTCGGCCACTCCCGACCGACGGGTACTCGACCCTGTTCATTCTTGACGTGACCCCGCCATAATGCCGGACCATGGACCGACGGAGCTTTCTCGCGGGTGCGGCAGCCGTCTCCGCGACCGCCCTCATCGGCGCACCGGCGTTCGCCGCGCCGCGGCGCACTCTGTCCGCGCAGGACTGGATGGCGGGCGCCGGCAACTCGACCGCCCTGGCGCGGCTGACGATCCCCGGCACCCATGACTCGGGCGCGCGCTTCGGCGGCCTGTGGACGGAGTGCCAGAACACCACCATCGCCGACCAGTTGAACAGCGGCATCCGCTTCCTGGACGTACGGTGCCGGGTCACCGGCGACTCCTTCGCCATCCACCACGGGGCGTTCTACCAGAACCTGATGTTCGGCGATGTGCTCATCGCCTGCCGGGACTTCCTGAACGCCCATCCCTCCGAGACCGTCCTCATGCGGGTGAAGCAGGAGTACTCGGAGGAGAGCGACGCGACCTTCCGCCGCAACTTCGACATCTACCTGGACACCAAGGGCTGGCGGCCGCTGTTCCACATCGGCGACGGGCTGCCGTCGCTGGGCGAGGCCCGCGGCAAGGTCGTCCTCATCGCCGACAACGGCGGGCTGCCGGGCGTCAAATGGTGGGACAGCGGGGTGTTCGACATCCAGGACGACTGGAACGCCGCGCCGAACGCCAAGTACCCCAAGATCGAGGCGCACTTCCGCAAGGCGGCTCAGCAGCCCGGCAAGCTGTACATCAACTTTGTCAGCACCTCCGCGTATCTGCCGCCGCGCTGGAACTCCGACAACCTCGACCCGAGGGTCCACTCCTTCATCGACGGCTCCGAGGCGAGTGGGTGGAAGGGGCTCGGCATCGTGCCGCTCGACTTCCCCAACACAAGATCGGGCCTGGTCGATTCACTCATCCGGCACAACTGACCTGCTAGGCGGTCGGCGGCGGGGTCGCCGCCCCCGGCAGCCGGATCACCGCGCGCGTTCCGCCGCCCGCCGCCGGAACGAGCGCGACCTCGCCGCCCGACTGCTGGACCGTGCGGGCCACGATCGACAGCCCGAGCCCCGATCCCGGCAGCGCACGCGCGGACGGCGAGCGCCAGAACCGCTCGAAGACATACGGGAGTTCATCGGCGGGGATACCGGGACCGTGGTCTCGTACCGTCAGCTCGCCGCCGCCGAGGGCCACCTCGACCGTCCCGCCCGGCGGCGAGAACTTCACCGCGTTGTCCAGGACATTGACCACCGCCCGCTGCAGCGCGGCCGGCTCCGCCCGTACGTACCAGGGCGCCAGCTCTGCCGTGAAGGTCAGCTCGGGGCCGCGCAGCCGGGCCCGCTCAAGCGCGGCCTCGGCGATCTCGTGCATCGCGACGACCTTCAGCGGCTCGGGGTGGACGGCGTCCGGCCGGGACAGCTCCTGCAAGTCGCCGATGAGCACGGCCAGTTCGGTCATCTGCGCCGTGACCGAGGCCATCAGCGCCGTACGGTCCGCGGGCGGGAGCGCCCGGCCCGTCTCCTCGCTGCGCGCCAGCAGCTCGATATTCGTACGCAGTGAGGTCAGCGGCGTACGCAGCTCGTGCCCGGCGTCCGCGATCAGCTGCGCCTGCCGGTCCCGCGAGGAGGCGAGCGCGGCGGTCATGGAGTTGAAGGACCGGGACAGCCGGGCGATCTCGTCCTCGCCCTCGACCGGGATACGCACGGTCAGATCCTCGGTACGGGCAACATGCTCGACAGTCTCGGTGAGCTGGTCGACGGGCTTGAGACCGGTCCGCGCGACCCAGAGACCGGCGGCGCCCGCGCCGAGCACGCCGATGCCCGCGAGGGCGGTGAGCAGCAGCGCGAGCCGGTTCAGCGACGCTTCGATCTCCGCCAGCGGACGCGAGACCGACACGGCGACCGTGCCCCACTGCGGGCCGAGAGGAACCAGAGTGGTGCGGACGCGTACCGCGTCACCCCTGTCGGTGACGCCGTCGTGCAGTGTGTCGGTCCTGGTGCCCGCCGCGACGGCGACGTCCGGCGCCTGGACCTTCACCGGCTGCGAGTCCGGCGCGACACAGCGGTCCCCGCGCGCCCCGACGATCTGGATGTACGCGAACCCCGAGGCGTGAGCGTCGACGGTCTCGTTCCGCGGGGTGCGACAGGCGATCAGGGCCTGCTGCACCGTGCCTTCCGGAGCGCCGGTGTTCCGCAGAGAGGTGTCGAGTTCGGCGCGCAGCTGGGAGCTGGTCAGCAGCCAGCAGGCGACGGACACCGCCGCGACCGCCACCGCGACGGCAAGCGCCACCAGCAGCGCCAGCCGGGACCGCAGAGGCAGCGTACGGAACCTTCTGATCACTCCGCGCCGCCCGACCGCAGCGCGTACCCCACGCCACGCACCGTGTGGACCAGCCGCGGCTCGCCCGCCGCCTCCGTCTTGCGACGCAGATACATCACATACACATCCAGCGAATTCGAACTGGGCTCGAAGTCGAAGCCCCACACGGCCTTGAGGATCTGCTCCCGGGTGAGCACCTGACGCGGGTGCGCGAGGAACATCTCCAGGAGCGTGAACTCCGTGCGCGTCAGCTCCACCCGGCGTGTGCCGCGCATGACCTCACGGGTCACCAGGTCCATCCGCAGATCGGCGAAGGCCAGCACGTCGTCGTCGGTGGCGGCGCTCCCGGCCGTCGCGTACGAACTGCGCCGCAGCAGCGCCCGCACCCGGGCGAACAGCTCGTCCAGCTCGAACGGCTTGACCAGATAGTCGTCGGCCCCCGCGTCGAGCCCCGTCACCCGGTCGCCGACCGTGTCCCGCGCGGTCAGCATCAGGATCGGCGTCGTCGATCCGGCGGCGCGCAGCCGTCGGGCCGCGGTCAGGCCGTCCATCCGGGGCATCTGGATGTCGAGCACGATCAGATCGGGCGCGTACGCCTCCGCCCGCGCGAGGGCGTCGACACCGTCGACGGCGACCTCGGTCCCGTACCCCTCGAAGGCGAGAGACCGCTGGAGCGCCTCACGGACGGCGGGTTCGTCGTCGACGATGAGGATGCGGTCGCCTTCACGGGAGGTCGTCATGGCATCAGCCTCGCATGCGCTCAGCTGCTGCCGCCGGAGCGCAGGTCGTCCAGGTCGGCCTTGACCGTGTCGACGGGGATGGCGAAGCCGAGGCCGACGCTGCCCGCGGTGGAGCCGGAGCCCGAACTGGGCGAGTACATCGCGGAGTTGATGCCGATTATCTCACCGTTCATGTTGATGAGGGCGCCGCCGGAGTTGCCGGGGTTGAGGGAGGCGTCCGTCTGGAGGGCCTTGTACGTCGTCTTCGACGAGCCCGTGTCGCCGTTGAACTGCTGCCCGCCGAACTCGAAGGGCCAGCCGCCGCCCTGCTGCTGTTGCTGCTGACCTTGGTCCTGCTGCTTCGCGACGGTGACATCACGGTTGAGCGCGGAGACGATTCCGCTGGTCACGGTGCCGGTCAGGCCCTCGGGCGAGCCGATGGCGACGACCTCGTCGCCGACCTTGACCTTGCTGGAGTCGCCGAGTGCCGCCGCCTTCAGGCCTCCCCCAGAGCCTTCGACCTGGGAGGTACCCCCAGCGCCCGCCAGCTTGATCAGGGCCAGATCCTTGTCCGGGTCGGTGCCGACGACCTTGGCGGTGTACGTCTTGCCGCTGCTGAGCCGCACCTTGACGGAGTCGGCCCCGGAGACGACGTGGTTGTTGGTGATGATCACGCCGGAACCGGTGGACTGCCCGGCGGAGGAGGTCGCGCTGATCTCGACGATGCTCGGCGACACGGCCTGCGCGACGCCGGCGACGGTGCCGGTGCTGCTCTGCGACACATTGGTGCCGGTCACGCCGGTGCCGCTGCCGCCGGTGCCGTTGTCGGTGAGCCGCTGGACCAGGACGGACGCGCCGCCGCCGATGGCCGCGGCGACGATGGCAACGGCGGCGATGAGCGCGACGGGCCGCTTGGCCCTGGCCCGGTGCGCGGGCCCCCCGCCGGGACCGGCCTGCACGACCCCGCCCGGCGGCTGATACCCGGCGCCGCCGTCTCCGGGCCATACGGTGACCGGCGGGGTGGGCTCATGGATCGGAGGCGGGGGGTATCCGCCGGTGGTGTACGGCTGCTGCTGGTGGCCCTCGTCGCCGCTGCGGCGGTAGTAGTCCGTCATGGCAATGACTGTCGGGCGCGTAGATGAGAGCGGGCTGAGGAGGCCCTGAGAAGCCCGACAGAACCGGTCACCCGGTCATGTGGTCGAGGTGG